>NZ_JBJXIB010000019.1:0-53967 GCF_046115965.1 Janthinobacterium sp. CG_23.3
TTCGTTTCTCTTCTTTTTTCGGGGGTTCCTGGGGATTCCTGGTCCTCCCCTCCTGGCCCTTTTGGTTGCCGGTTCCGCTTTTGCCTTTTTCGCTGGGGGTGGAATTTGTGGTCCCCTCCCCCCCCCCCCGGCGCTGTCGAACGGCACGGCGGCCGCGTCCAGCACCGGCGCGCCCATGTCGACCGTGACGCTGCCGTCCGCCTCCAGCCGCGGCGAGATCACCCCGGCCATGGTCTCGACGCGAATGCTCGAGCGCGTCGTCAGGCCCTTTTCGACGACGAACTTGACGAAGGCGCGCGAGCCGTTGCCGCACTGCTCGACCTCGCCGCCGTCGTTGTTGTAGATGCGGTAGCGGAAGTCGCAGGCCGGGTTGGCAGAGCGCTCGACCACCAGGATCTGGTCGGCGCCGATGCCGAAACGCCGGTCCGCCAGACGCTGCCACTGCGCCGGCGTGAAATCGATCGTCTGGTTGATGGCGTCGACGACGATGAAGTCGTTGCCGGCGCCGTGCATTTTGGTGAATTTGATTTTCATGGCATCGAGTATAAGTGGTTTCAGCGGGCCTGGTACGGCGACGCCGCGCCGTCGGGACGGGTTTTGAAGCGCTTGTGGGTCCAGAAATACTCGGCCGGGTGTTCGCGCGCGCGCGCCTCGATGAACGCGTTCATGCGGGCGGTGGCGGCGGTGATGTCGGGGCCGGGATAGTCGTCCCAGGCCGGGTAGTAGCGCACGCTCCAGCCCTGGTAGCCGGGCAGGAAGGTCGAGATCACCGGGATCACCTGGGCGCCGGTGGCGGCGGCGATGCGCGCGGTGGCCGTCAGCGTGGCGGCCGGGACGCCGAAGAAGGGCACGAACTCGGCGTCCTTGGCGCCGAAATCCATGTCCGGCAGCATGAAGTACGGCAGCCCCTCGCGCAGCGCGCGCAGGATAGGCTTGATGCCGTCCTGGCGCGTGAACAGGCGCACCGGCTTGAAGCGCGAGCGGCCGCTGCGCAGCACCTGGTCGAAGGCGGCGTTTTTCTGCTGCACATACATGGACGAGGCGCTGATCTGCATCGCCGTCGCCACGCCGGCGACGTCGAGGCAGACGAAATGCGGACACAGCAGAATGGTCGGCGCGGCGCCGATCTGCGCGCCGGGGAAGCCCGGTTCGACGCGGATCAGGCGCTTCAGGCGCGCCTCGGAAGCCCACCACAGGATGCCGCGCTCCCACACGCTGCGCGAATAAGCCTGGAAATGGCGGCGCGCCAGGGCGATCCGCTCGGCCTCGGACAGTTCCGGCATGCACAGGCGCAAATTGGTCAGCGCGATCGCGCGGCGCCGCCGCAGCAGCGCGAACAGCAGGCCGCCGACGGCGTCGCCGAAACGCCCCAGCAGCGGCAGCGGCAACCAGTGCAGCAGCCACATGAAGGCGATCAGCGCCCTCATGGCCGGCCCTCCGCGGCGGCGCCGGCGAGCGGGTCGGCGCCGGGGCCGGGCGGGGTGGCGCCGCGCGGCACCTTGTAGCGGTTGTAGCTCCAGAAATACTGCGCCGGGCTGCGCGCGATCAACTGCTCCATCGCCGTGTTGATGGTCTGCGCCTGCTGCGCCGGCGTGCCCTCGAGGCTGGCCTCGAGCGCGACGAAATGCACCTTGAAGCCGCGCCCGCCGGGCAGGCGCTCGGCGTAGGTGACGATGACCTGGGCGTCGCCCATCTGCGCCAGCTTGGCCGGCAGCGTCATCGTGTAGGCGCTGCGGCCGAAGAACTCGGCCCACACGCCTTCGCCCTCCTGCGGCACCTGGTCGGGCAGCAGGCCGATCGGCTGGCCGCGCTTGAGGCACTTGGCCAGCATGCGCACGCCCGACATAGTCGCCGGCGCCAAGTGCAGGTTGTGGCGCGCGCGGGCGCCCTCGATCAGCGGCTTCAGCGCGGCCTTGCGCGGCGGCCGGTACATCACCGTCAACGGCGTGCGCAGCGCGATCTGCTGGGCGACGATTTCAAAGCAGCCCAGGTGCGGCGTCAGGAACACGATGCCGCGGCCGCTGTCGAGGGTGCGCTGGACCAGCGCCCAATTCTCTTCGCTGGCGTGGCGCGCCACGCGCTCGGGCGCGGCGCACCAGATGAAGGGCAGCTCGACGATGCTCTTGCCCGATTCGGCGACGGCGGCGCGCAGGTGGCGCGCGTAGCCGGCGCGCGCCATGTTCTCGCGCATGCGCCGGCGGTACGACGGCGAGGCCAGGTACACCAGCCAGCCGAGCCCGGCGCCGAGGGCGTGCAACACAGGCAGCGGAAACGTTGATAAAAATCGGAAGAGAGGTACAAGCATAGGTAGGTTTCAACGAAAATGGCGAAGTTGCTTGGCCAAAAAAAATTAAGAAGCGTAAAATAACACGTTAGGAACATCCGCTGAGTTAACAGACAACTTGCGAAGCGGAATATAAATATCGCTAAAGCGTCGCAGGCAGCCCTTACTGCGACAGAACATTCTCTAACAGTAACAGGAGCCTGCTATGTCAAGCGAATATCTTTTCACGTCCGAATCCGTTTCCGAAGGCCACCCGGACAAGGTCGCCGACCAAATTTCCGACGCCATCCTCGACGCCATCCTGGCGCAAGACCCGACCGCCCGCGTGGCCGCCGAAACCTTGTGCAACACCGGTCTGGTGGTGCTGGCCGGCGAGATTACCACGCACGCCAACGTCGATTATATTCAAGTGGCGCGCGAAACCATTAAACGCATCGGCTACGACAACACCGACTTCGGCATCGACTACCGCGGCTGCGCCGTGATGGTGTGCTACGACAAGCAGTCGCCCGACATCGCCCAGGGCGTTGACGAAGGCGCCGGCATCGACCTCGACCAGGGCGCCGGCGACCAGGGCCTGATGTTCGGCTACGCCTGCGACGAAACCGCCGAGCTGATGCCGGCGGCGATCCACTACGCCCACCGCCTGGTCGAGCGCCAGTCGCAGCTGCGCAAGGACGGCCGCCTGCCGTGGTTGCGCCCGGACGCCAAATCCCAGGTCACGCTGCGCTACGTCGACGGCCGTCCGGTCGGCGTCGACACCGTGGTGCTGTCGACCCAGCACTCGCCGGACATCTCGCACAAGCAGATTGAAGAGGCGGTGATCGAAGAGATCATCAAGCAGGTGCTGCCGCGCGAATGGCTGAGCAACACGCGCTACCTGGTCAACCCGACCGGCCGTTTCGTCATCGGCGGACCGCAGGGCGACTGCGGCCTGACCGGGCGTAAAATCATCGTCGACACCTACGGCGGCGCCAGCCCGCACGGCGGCGGCGCGTTCTCCGGCAAGGACCCGTCGAAAGTGGACCGCTCGGCGGCCTACGCGGCGCGCTACGTGGCGAAAAACATCGTCGCCGCCGGCCTGGCGCGGCAATGCCAGATCCAGATCAGCTACGCCATCGGCGTGGCCAAGCCGATCAACATCACCGTCTACACCGAGGGCACCGGCGTCATCCCCGACGAGCACATCGCCGCGCTGGTGCAGGAGCACTTCGACCTGCGCCCGAAAGGCATCGTGCACATGCTCGACCTGCTGCGCCCGATCTACCAAAAGAGCGCCGCCTACGGCCACTTCGGCCGCGAAGAGCCGGAATTCACGTGGGAGCGCACCGACAAGGTGGCCCTGCTGCGCGACGCCGCCGGCTTGAAATAAACGCCGGCCCCGCGCCCGCGACGATGCGCCCGGCTGCCGCCGCGGCGCATTTTTTTCGCCTCCCGCCAACGCAACCACCCCGGGGCCGGGTCCCGGCATGGCGGTTTAGTTGCAAATCGGGCTGGCGAAGCGGCAACCGCAATGCTAATATGGAAGACCCGAGGAGCGTTGCGACGAATTCATTTTCGCCAGGCTCGGGAATTTTCTCCCGCAACTGCGCTCACGTTACTTTTTTCTAACTGAAAGGAGGGCGTGATGAACGCCGTACTCAAAGACCTGCAGGACTACTTCGTTGCCGACATCAGCTTGGCGCCATGGGGTAACAAAGAAATCAAGATCGCCGAAACCGAAATGCCGGGCCTGATGGCGATCCGCGAGGAATTCGCCGCCGCCCAGCCGCTGAAGGGCGCGCGCATCACCGGTTCGATCCACATGACGATCCAGACCGCCGTGCTGATCCAGACGCTGGAAGCGCTGGGCGCCGATGTGCGTTGGGCTTCGTGCAACATCTATTCGACCCAGGACCACGCCGCCGCCGCCATCGCCGCCGCCGGCACGCCGGTGTTCGCGTTCAAGGGCGAGTCGCTCGACGACTACTGGGAATTCACCCACCGCATCTTCGAATGGCCAAGCGCCGCCGGCGCGCCGGTGTATTCGAACATGATCCTCGACGACGGCGGCGACGCCACCTTGCTGCTGCACCTGGGCGTGCGCGCCGAAACCGACCTGTCGGTGCTGGCCGCGCCCGGTTCGGAAGAGGAAATCTGCCTGTTCAACTCGATCAAGAAGCGCCTGGCGGTCGATGCGACCTGGTATTCAAAGCGCCTGCCGGAAATCCTCGGCGTCACCGAGGAAACCACCACCGGCGTGCACCGCCTGTACCAGATGCACAAGGAAGGCAAGCTGGCCTTCCCGGCGATTAACGTCAACGATTCCGTCACCAAGTCGAAGTTCGACAACCTGTACGGTTGCCGCGAGTCGCTGGTCGACGGTATCAAGCGCGCCACCGACGTGATGATCGCCGGCAAGGTCGCCGTCATCGCCGGCTACGGCGACGTCGGCAAGGGCTCGGCCCAGGCCATGCGCGCGCTGTCGGCCCAGGTCTGGGTCACCGAAGTCGACCCGATCTGCGCGCTGCAGGCGGCGATGGAAGGCTACCGCGTCGTGACGATGGACTACGCCTGCGAGCACGGCGACATTTTCGTCACCTGCACCGGCAATTACCACATCCTGACGCACGAGCACCTGACGCGCATGAAGGACCAGGCGATCGTCTGCAACATCGGCCATTTCGACAATGAAATCGACGTCGCCTCGCTCAAGCAATACGAGTGGGAAAACATCAAGCCGCAAGTCGACCACATCATCTTCCCCTCTGGCCGCCGCATCATCTTGCTGGCCGAAGGCCGCCTGGTCAACCTCGGTTGCGGCACCGGCCATCCGTCCTACGTGATGAGCTCGTCGTTCGCCAACCAGACCATCGCCCAGATCGAGCTGTTCGCCAACACCGCCAGCTACCCGGTCGGCGTGTACACCTTGCCCAAGCACCTGGACGAGAAAGTCGCGCGCCTGCAGTTGAAAAAACTCAACGCGCAACTGACCGTGCTGACCGAAGAGCAAGCCAATTACATCGGCGTGTCGCAGCAGGGTCCGTACAAACCGGAGCACTATCGTTACTAAGCATGGGCCGCGCCAGCGGAACATAGCAAGATAGCGGCACTCCAGGGCCGGCGCATGCCGCCGGCCTTTTTTTATCTGATTGGCGATTCGACATGCGATTAATCCTGACGTGGCTTATCAACGCGGCGGCCCTGTTCGCCGTACCCTACCTGATGCATTCCGTCAGCGTCAGCAACGTCGCCGCGGCGCTGCTCGCGGCGCTGGTGCTGGGCCTGGTGAACACCCTGGTGCGCCCGCTGCTGGTACTGCTGACGCTGCCGGTGACGGTGCTGACGCTGGGCCTGTTCATCTTCGTGCTGAACGGTTTCATGTTCTGGCTGGTGGCGAAACTGGTCGACGGTTTTCATGTCGACAGCTTTTGGGCGGCGATCGGCGGCGCCTTGCTGTACAGCGTGATTTCCTGGGCCCTGTCAACCTTACTTTTGAAAAATGACAATGCAAACACCTAATTTTAGTATCGAGTTTTATCCGCCGAAGACGGTGGACGGGGCCGAAAAGCTGCGCGTGGTGCGCCACAAGCTGTCCGAATTGCATCCGAAGTATTTCTCGGTCACCTTCGGCGCCGGCGGCAGCACCCAGGGCGGCACGCTGAGCACGGTGCTGGAGATCCTCGCCGCCGGCGAAGACGCCGCGCCGCACCTGTCCTGCGTCGGCGGTTCGCGCGAATCGATCCGCGCCATCCTGGCCGAATTCAAGTCGCACGGCATCAAGCGCCTGGTGGCCCTGCGCGGCGACTTGCCGAGCGGTTACGGCGCCTCCGGCGAGTTCCGCTACGCCAGCGAGCTGGTGGAATTCATCCGCGCCGAAACCGGCGACACCTTCCACATCGAGGTGGCGGCCTATCCCGAGGTGCACCCGCAGGCGCGCTCGCCGCAGGACGACTTGCAAAACTTCGCGCGCAAGGTGCGCGCCGGCGCCAATTCCGCCATTACCCAGTACTTCTACAACGCCGACGCCTACTTCCAGTTCCTCGACGAGACGCGCAAGATCGGTCTGGACGTGCCGGTGATACCGGGCATCATGCCGATCACCAACTGCACGCAACTGATGCGCTTTTCCGATATGTGCGGCGCGGAAATTCCACGCTGGGTGCGGCTGAAACTGGCCAGCTACGGCGACGACACCGCCTCGATCAAGGCCTTCGGCCTGGACGTGGTGACGCAGTTGTGCCAGCGCCTGCTGGCCGGCGGCGCGCCGGGGCTGCATTTCTACAGCATGAACCAGGCGCAGGCGACCACCGCGCTGTGGCAGCGCCTGGTTTAAGCGCGCCGAATAGCGTGTCCTGGGTCGGTTCGGCGGCGCGCGTAATCCGACAATGTTGGCCGCGGCGAAACGCGCTGCTCCAGGCCAACGTTGTCGGCTTACGCCGTCCAGGCCAACCCGACCTGCGCAAGTCGCGCTCACCGAACGCTATCGGAAGCCCCCCCTAAAAACTCAAATCATCCCGTTCTCGGTGACAATATGGTCGAGGGCGATGTCGTGCGCGTCGCTGGCGAACTGCGCCGCCAGGCAGGAGTAGGCCACGCCGACCGCCACCGGGCGCGGCGCGCGCGCCAGCGTGCGGTCGTAATAGCCGCCGCCGTAGCCGAGCCGGAAGCGGCCGGCGTTGTAGCCCAGGCAGGGTACCAGGATCGCCGCCGGGCAGGCGTCGATGCGCAGCGCCGCCGGCACCGCCACGCCCATGCCATCCTTCTGCATCGGCTCGCCCGGCGTCCAGGCCGAGAACGCCAGCGGCGCGGCTTTTTCCAACACCACCGGCAGGGCCAGGCGCACGCCGCGCGCCGCCAGCGCCGCGTAGGCGCGCTGCAAGTCGGGCTCGCCTTGCAGCGGCCAGTACACCGCCAGCGCCCCGACCCCGGCGGCCTCGCACCAGGCCAGCACGCGCGCGCCGATCAGTTCGTCCCAGCCGGCGCGCTGGGCGCCGCCGAGGGCGCGGCGCGCCGCCAGCAAATCGCGCCGCAGTTGCGCTTTCGGGTTTGTCGCAAGCGCTGGTGGCGCGCCCGGATCGCGTGTTATTCTAGGCTTGCTGTTCATATTTCCCGTATCCGGTCGCCCGTTTTGAATTGAGAGTCGTACATTGAGTTCCACATTGAAATGGTTTGCCCGCGCGGTCGTCGCGGCCGCCTGCGCGCTGGCGCCGGCGGTATGCGCGGCCGGCGCCGAAACGCGCGCCGACGACGACGCGTTTTTATTGTTGCGCGACGCGGTACGCCAGGACGACCCGGCCAAGGCCGATTTTTACGCCGACCGGCTCGGCGCCTACCCGATCGCCTCGTATGTCGACTATTATCGGCTCAAACCGCGCATCAAAACGCTCAGCGTCGAGCAGTTCCGCGATTTTTTGAAGCGCTACGAAGGCAGCGCCATCGCCGACCGCTTCCGCAACGACTGGTTGCTGGAACTGGGCCGCAAGCGCGACTGGCTCAACTTCGACGAGCAGTATCCGCAGTTCGTGCTCGACGACGACATCCAGCTTAAATGCTATGCGCTGACGTCGCGCGTGCTCAAGGGCCAGCGCGTGGCCGCCGAGGCGCGCGCGCTGCTGCTGGCGCCGCCCGGCTACGGCGAGGCGTGCGGCGGCCTGATCACGGCGCTGGCGCAAAGCGGCCAGTTCGACGCCAACGACTTGTGGGCGCAGTTGCGCCTGGCCGGACAGAGCAACGCCACCGGCCCGGCGCGCCGCGTGATGCTGCTGCTGGGCGGCTCCGACAGCGCCATCGCGCGCGCCATCGACACGCCGGCGCTGACGCTGGCCAAGGGCGCCGGCGCCGGCCGCGTCGAGCATGAAACCTATCTGGTGGCGCTCGGGCGCATGGCCAAGACCAGCGTCAAGCTGGCGGCGCTGGCGCTGCGCCGCGCCGAGTCGGGTCTGAGCGAGCAGGAACGCGCCATCGGCTGGGGCAACATCGCGCTGCAGGCGTCGTATGCGCTGGCGCCGGAAAGCGCCGAGTACTGGCAGGGCGCGCGCGGCGCGCCGCTGTCGCAGGAGCAGATGCAGTGGCAGACCCGCATCGCCCTGCGCGACGGCAATTGGGCGCTGGTCAAGTCCAGCATCAAGGCCATGCCGCCCGAGTTGCGGCAGGACCCGGCCTGGACTTACTGGCTGGGCCGCGCCTTGCAGGCCGAGGCGCCCGGCCAGGTCAGCACCGAGGCGGCGCAGCTGTTCCGCGGCATCGCCGAGCAGGGCAATTTCTACGGTTTGCTGGCGCAGGAGGAATTGGGCCGCCACCTGGCGCTGCCGGCGCCCGGCGCCGCCATCACGGCGCCGGAAATCGCCGCCATCGCCGCCAACCCCGGCTTCCAGCGCGCGCTGAAGTTCTTCTCGCTGCGCCTGCGCTTCGAGGGCACGCGCGAATGGAACTGGGAGCTGCGCCGGATGAGCGAGCGCGAGCACCTGGCCGCGGCCGAGTTCGCGCGCCAGAACAATATCCTCGACCGCATGGTGAACACCTCGGACCGCACCCGCAGCGAGGTCGACTACACCCAGCGCTACCCGTCGCCGCACGACGACATCATGCACCCGGCGACGCAGACGCTGGGGCTCGACAAGGCCTGGGTCTACGGCCTGATCCGCCAGGAATCGCGCTTCATCATGGACGCCCAGTCGCACGTCGGCGCCGCCGGCCTGATGCAGGTGATGCCGTCGACCGGGCGCTGGGTCGCCAAGAAGATCGGCCTGACCGATTTCGCCCAGGACATGCTGAGCGACGTGCGCACCAACATCCTGCTGGGCACCAACTACATGAACATGGTGATCGGCGGCCTGGACGGCTCGCAGGTGCTGGCCTCGGCCGCCTACAACGCCGGCCCGGGCCGGCTGCGCAGCTGGCGCCGTACCATGCCGCGGGCGATGGAGGGCGCGGTGTTCGCCGAAACCATCCCCTTCACCGAGACCCGCACCTACGTCAAAAACGTCATGGCCAACGCCACCTACTACGCGGCGCTGTTCGAGAACCGGCCGCAGTCGCTGAAGGCGCGCCTGGGCAACGTCACACCGCAGGGCGCGGTGAGCGCGGCGGCGGCCGAATTGCCATAGCGCCGGCGCGTGGCGCCGGCCCACACGAGCGAGGAAAACCATGCTGATACCCGAAATGGCATTGCGGATCCCGACGGTGCTGGTGCTGGGCGGCTCCGGCTTCATCGGCAGCCACCTGGTGGCGCGGCTGGCGGCCGCCGGCGCCCGCGTGCTGGTGCCGACGCGGCGCTTCGAGCGCGCCAAGCACCTGATTTTCCTGCCGCGCGTTGAAGTGCTCGAGGCCGACCCGCAGCAGGACGGCGCGCTGCGCCACTTGATGGCCGGCCAACAGCTCGACGCCGTCGTCAACCTGGTCGGGCGCTTGCATTCCGACGTCGGCGCGCCGTACGGGCGCGCGTTCGCCCGCGCCCACGTCGAGCTGCCGCGGCGCGTCGCCGCCGCCTGCGCCGCCCACGGCGTGCCGCGCTACCTGCACATGAGCGCGCTGGGCGCGGCGGCCGACGCGCCGTCGATGTACCTGCGCTCGAAGGCCGCCGGCGAGCTGGCCGCCGCCGCCGAGCCGGCGGTGGCCGCGACCATTTTCCGGCCCTCGGTGGTGTTCGGCCCGGAAGACCAATTCCTCAACCTGTTCGCGCGCATGCAGAAGTTCCTGCCGTGGATACCGCTGGCCGGCGCCGACGCGCGCTTCCAGCCGGTCTTCGTCGGCGACGTCGCGCAAGCCTTCGTTAGCTCGCTGGCGCTGGCGCCGGCGCCCAGCCGCGGCCAGGTCTACGAACTGGCCGGGCCGCGGGTCTACACGCTGCGCCAACTGGTCGAACTGGCCGGCGCCTACGCCGGCCACGCGCGCCCCGTCGTCGCGCTGCCGGCGACGCTGGGCCGGCTGCAGGCGCGGCTGCTGGAGTGCTTGCCCGGCGAGCCCCTGATGAGCCGCGACAACCTCGACTCGATGCGCGTCGACAACGTCATCGACCCGGCCGCGCGGGCGCTGACGCTGGCCGACCTGGGCATCCGCCCGGCCGCGCTGGAGGCCGAGGCGCGCCGCTACCTCGGCGCCCGGCCGCGCTTCGACGACTACCGCAGCCGCGCCGGCCGCTGAACGCCCGATAACCTTTCCCCCCTTTCTTTCACCACGGACCTGACCCATGCAAACCACCGAACTCGATCCGACCTTGTCGCAAGCCCTGTCGGACGCCCAGCAACCCGGCCTGACCCTCATCATCGGCAACAAGAACTACTCGTCGTGGTCGATGCGGCCGTGGGTGGCGATGACCGCGTTCGGCATCCCGTTCCAGGAAGTGCGGGTGCTGCTCGACCGCGACGACACCGGCAGCAAGATCGCCGCCTACAGCGCCAGCGGGCGCGTGCCGGTGCTGCTGGCCGGCGAAATGACGATCTGGGACAGCCTGGCGATCTGCGAATACCTGGCCGAGCAGTTCCCCGAGAAGCACCTGTGGCCGCGGGACGTCGCCGCGCGCGCCACCGCCCGCTCGATCTGCGCCGAAATGCACTCCGGCTTCGGCGGCCTGCGCAGCGCCATGTCGATGAACCTGCGCATGAGCTTTCCCGGCAAGGGCCGCACCACCGCCGCCCAGGCCGACATCGGCCGCATCAGCGAAATCTGGGAAGAGTGCCTGTCGCGCTTCGGCCACCACCAATTCCTGTTCGGCGAATTCTCCATCGCCGACGCCTATTTCGCGCCCGTCGTGGCGCGCTTCCGCACCTACGGCGTGTCGCTGGCGCCGGCGCTGAACGCCTACTGCGAGCGGGTGCTGGCGCATCCGGCGGTGGCGCGCTGGGTCAGCGAAGGCATCGCCGAGCCGGAGCGCGCGCCCAAGCACGACGGCGAGATGCCGGTTTGAGCGCAATGCGCATCTACACCGTCGGCGGCGCCGTGCGCGACGAGTTGCTGGGGCTGCCCGTCAAGGACCGCGACTACGTGGTCGTCGGCGCCACCCCGGAGGACATGCTGCGGCGCGGCTTCCGCCCGGTCGGCAAGGACTTCCCGGTGTTCCTGCATCCGGACACGCAGGAGGAATACGCGCTGGCGCGCACCGAGCGCAAGACCGCGCCCGGCTACCGCGGCTTCGTCTTCCACACCGCGCCCGACGTCACGCTGGAGCAGGACCTGGTGCGGCGCGACCTGACCATCAACGCCATCGCCAAGGCCGAGGACGGCACCTTGTCGGACCCGTTCGGCGGCCTGGCCGACATTGAAAAGCGGGTCTTCCGCCACGTCTCCGACGCCTTCAAGGAAGACCCGGTGCGCATACTGCGGCTGGCGCGCTTCGCCGCGCGCTTCAGCGGCTTCGCGCCGGCGCCCGAGACGCTGGCGCTGATGCGCCAGATGGTGGCCGGCGGCGAGGTCGACGCGCTGGTGCCCGAGCGCGTCTGGCAGGAGCTGGCGCGCGGGCTGATGGAGGCGCGGCCGTCGCGCATGCTGGCGGTGTTGCGCGACTGCGGCGCGCTGGCGCGCGTGATGCCCGAGCTGGACGCCCTGTGGGGCGTGCCGCAACCGCCGCTGCACCACCCCGAGGTCGACACCGGCGCGCACATGATGCTGGTGCTCGACTACGCCGCCGAGCGCGGCTTCGCGCTGGCGGTGCGCTTCGCCAGCCTGATGCACGACCTCGGCAAGGGCTTGACGCCGCCCGAGCGTTGGCCCAGCCACCACGGCCACGAGGGCGCCGGCGTCAAGCTGATCGAGCAACTGTGCCAGCGCCTGAAGGTGCCCAACGACTGCCGCGACCTGGCGGTGATGACGGCGCGCGAGCACGGCAACATCGGCCGCGCGCTGAGCCTGCGCGCCAACACCATCGTCACGCTGTTCGAGCGCTGCGACGGCTTGCGCAAGCCGGTCCGCTTCGAGCAGATGCTGCTGGCCACCGAATGCGACTTCCGCGGCCGCGGCGGCGCCGCCGACGGCTTGCGCGACAAGCCGTTTCCGCAGGCGCCCTACCTGCTGTCGGCGCTGGCGGCGGCGCGCGCCGTCAACGCCGGCGAGGTGGCGCAGCGCTACGCCGCGCAACCGGCGAAGATCGCCGAGGCGGTGCACGCGGCGCGCGTGAAGGCGGTGCGCGCGCTGGTGCCCACGGCGGTCGAAGAGCAGCCTTGAGTGAGCGTGTCGTAGCTCGGACGCGGGGGCCGGGCCGCTCCAGGCCAACGTTGCCAGGTTCCGCCCCTTGGAGCCACCCGACCTACGACATGAGCGGTAATTACGCCTTTTGGCGGAACCCGACCGCGCCAACACGGTAGAGGGAAAGCTCCAAATGGCGCAAGTTGATGGTATACAATTGGTGTGATGGTGCGCTGCACAATAGGCGGACACCGCTGCTGATCAGGAGCATGGCGTGACCCTAGCTAAACCCAACCCCCCCGAGCAAGACCGGCCCACCTCCAACCCGCTGCTGCGCTGGCTGGGCGGCTGGAAGCGCCAGGGCGTGCGCCCGACCGTGCTGGTGAAAGAGCTGCACGAGCGCGACCGCCGCCGCATGCTCAAGCATTTCCTGGCGTTGGAGAAGGGCGACCGCCTGCTGCGCTTCGGCACCCAGCTGCCCGACGAACTGGTGGAAATCTACGTCAACAAGATCGACTTTTCGCGCGACGTCGTCTACGGCGTCTACAACCGCGTCTTCAAACTGGTCGCGGTCGGCCACCTGGCGTTCGCGCAGAAGGAAAAGTCGCCGGCCAAGAACCTCGTCACGAGCAAGGAGCGGGTGGCCGAATTCGGCGTCTCGGTGGCGCGCTCGATGCGCGGCATGGGTGTGGGCACGAAAATGTTCGAACGCGCCGCCATCCACTGCCGCAACAACGACGTCGACACCATGTATATGCACTGCCTGTCGTCGAACCAGACCATGATGCATATCGCCAAAAAGGCCGGCATGGCGATCCAGCGCGGCTACGGCGAGGCCGACGCCTACCTGAAGCTGCCGCCGCCGAATCCGGCCAGCGTGCTGCAAGAGGCGGTCGAGGAACAGTTCGCCACGCTCGACTACACCTTCAAGGCCAACACCCGCGCCGCCGTCAAATGGTTCGACCGCCTGCCGGGGCGCAAGCCGGACTGAGGCCGCCGCCGCCTCGATAGCGCCGCGGGTGCGTTCGACCAGCGGGCGCGCGCCGGCCAGGTCGCAGTTGACCGGCATGGCGACGATTAGCTGCTTAGCTGCTTAGCTGCTTAGCTGCTTAGCGCCGCGCTGCCCGCTCAGACCAGCGGCAGCGCCGTGGTGTCCTTGACGCGTTGCAGCGCGAAACTGGATTTGACGTCCAGCACGGCCGGGTGGCGCAGCAGCGTGGCCATCATGAAGCGCGAGAAATGCTCCATGTCCTCGACGTGCACGCGCAGCAGGTAGTCCATTTCGCCGGTCATCGCATAGCAGGCCACCACCTCCGGCCACTGCTCGACCGACACGGCGAAGTCGGCCCGCGGCGAGGTTTGCGGCGCCAGTTGCAGCGCCCGCGCGTTGCTCTGGGCGCCGGCCTCGCTGTGCTTTTCCAGGCGCACGTTGACGTAGGCCAGCAGGCCCAGGCCGAGCTTGTCGGGGTCGAGCAGGGCGACGTACTGGCGGATCACGCCGGCTTCCTCTAGCCGCTTGATGCGCCGCAGGCACGGCGACGGCGACAGGCTGACCTGCTCGGCCACGTCCTGATTCGACAGGCGGCCGTCGGCCTGCAGGATCGCCAGAATCTTGCGGTCGGTTTTGTCCAGGGTAATCTTGGTCATGAATCTCTCGATAAGGCAAAGCACACGCAATATTATTGCTCAAATGGTCAGGCGATGGGAAGTCTTTGGCATTATATGCTGGCCCTGCGGGACTATACTGGGCGCTCATTGCAGGAGGGGGTAAAGCGGAGCGGGCGGACGCCGTCGGCCCCGGCAAGACCGAACACCATGCGCTTGTAGCGTCATCCAGAAAGGCGCGCAAGCTTGTGCTAACCTGTGAAAAGCAGTCATTTTTTCCGTACCGGCCAGCCCACAAGGCTATCCGGTTCGCGCGCGTACGGTCCATCCGGCTTTCGCGCAATGCATATGAGAATAATGGAGACAAGCAATGAACGCACCAAGCAAAGGCTCGCACCTGGAGCCAGGCCAACCGTCGAACGAGATTTCGCTCAACGATAAATACACGCTCGAGCGCGGCCGCGCCTTCATGACCGGCACCCAGGCGCTGATCCGCCTGCCGATGCTGCAGCGCGAACGCGACCTGAAGGCCGGTCTGAACACGGCCGGTTACATCACCGGCTACCGCGGCTCGCCGGTGACCAGCGTCGACATGACGGCGGTGAAGGCCAAGAAATACCTCGACGAACACCACGTCAAGTTCCACCCGGGCTTGAACGAGGACTTGGCCGCCACCGCCGTCTGGGGCACCCAGCAGACCAACCTGTTCCAGGACGCCAAGTACGACGGCGTCTTCGGCATGTGGTACGGCAAGGGGCCGGGGGTCGACCGCTGCGGCGACGTCTTCAAGCACGCCAACAACGCCGGCAGCGCCAAGCACGGCGGCGTGCTGGTGCTGGCCGGCGACGACCACGCGGCGAAATCCTCGTCGACGGCGCACCAGAGCGACCATATCCTGAACGCCTGCGGCATTCCGGTGCTGTACCCGTCGTCGGTGCAGGAATACATCGACTACGGCCTGCACGCCTGGGCCATGAGCCGCTACACCGGCCTGTGGGTGTCGATGAAGTGCGTCACCGACATCATCGAGTCCGGCGCCGCCGTCGACTTCGACCCGGACCGCGTGCAAATCGTCATGCCGGACGACTTCGAGCTGCCGCCGGGCGGCCTGAACATCCGCTGGCCGGACACCGTGCTCGACATGGAAGTGCGGATGAACAGCTACAAGTGGTACGCCGCGCTGGCCTACGCGCGCGCCAACAAGCTCAATAAAATCATCTGGGACAGCCCGAAGGCGCGCATCGGCATCATCACCGCCGGCAAGAGCTACCTCGACACGCGCCAGGCGCTGGCCGACCTCGGCATCGACGAGCAGGTCGCCTCCGACATCGGCATCCGCCTGTACAAGATCGGCATGACCTGGCCGCTGGAGTCGGACGGCGTGCACAACTTCGCCAAGGGCCTCGACGAGATCCTGGTGGTCGAGGAGAAGCGCCAGATCCTCGAATACGCCTTGAAGGAGGAGTTGTACAACCTGAAGGACGGCGAACGCCCGCGCGTGGTCGGCAAGTTCGACGACACCGGCGAGTGGAGCAACGAGCACCGCAGCGGCCACGGCGACTGGCTGTTGCCGGCCACTTATGAGTTAAATCCCGCCTTGATCGCCCGCGCCATCGCCAGCCGCATCTCGCGCTACTACGCCGGCCATCCGGTCGAGCAGCGCGTCAAGGAACGCATCGCCTTCCTGGAGGCGAAGGAAAACGTCCTCAAGACCATCAGCGTCAAGCCCGATCCGAGCAAGGACCGCACGCCGTACTTCTGCTCCGGCTGCCCGCACAACAGCTCGACCAAGGTGCCGGAAGGCTCGCGCGCGCTGGCCGGCATCGGCTGCCACTACATGGTGCTGTGGATGGACCGCGAAACCTCGACCTTCACGCACATGGGCGCGGAGGGCGTGACCTGGGTCGGCCAGGCGCCGTTCACCAACGAGAAGCACGTCTTCACCAACCTGGGCGACGGCACCTATTTCCACTCCGGCATCCTGGCGATCCGCGCGGCGGTGTCGGCCAAGGTCAACATCACCTACAAGATCCTGTTCAACGACGCCGTCGCGATGACCGGCGGCCAGGAGTTCGACGGCCCGCTGTCGCCGGCCATCATCTCGCGCCAGATCGCCGCCGAGGGCGTCGGCCCGATCATCGTCGTCACCGACGAGCCGGACAAATACCCGTCCGACTACGCCTGGGCCGAGGGCGTCACCGTGCGCCACCGCTCCGAGCTGGACGCCGTGCAGCGCGAACTGCGCGAGCAGCCGGGCGTGTCGGCGATGATCTACGACCAGACCTGCGCGTCCGAGAAGCGGCGCCGCCGGAAACGCAACGAGTACCCGGACCCGGCCAAGCGCGCCGTCATCAACGAGGCCGTCTGCGACGGCTGCGGCGACTGCAGCGTGCAGTCGAACTGCCTGTCGGTCGAACCGCTGGAGACGGAACTGGGGCGCAAGCGGCAGATCAACCAATCCTCGTGCAACAAGGACTTCTCCTGCGTCACCGGCTTCTGCCCGAGCTTCGTGACGGTCGAGGGCGGCTCCTTGAAAAAGCCGAAGAAGGCCGCGCCCGGCGATAGCGCCATGCCGGTGCTGCCGACGCCGCGGATTCCGTCGACCGCCGAGCCGTTCGGCATCCTCGTCACCGGTATCGGCGGCACCGGCGTGGTCACCGTCGGCCAGATTTTGGCGATGGCGGCGCACGTCGAGGGCAAGGGCTGTTCGGTGCTCGACATGAGCGGGCTGGCGCAAAAAGGCGGCCCGGTGATGTCGCACGTGCGCCTGGCCGACCGCCAGGAAGACATCCACTCGACCCGCGTCGGCACCGGCGCGGCCGACCTGGTGATCGGCTGCGACCTGATCGTCACGGCCAGCCGCGACGCGCTCTCGCGCATGGGCGAGGGCCGCACCCACGCGATGATCAACTCGACCGGCTCGTCGACCGCCGCCTTCGTCAAGAACCCGGACTGGCAGTTCCCGGGCGCCTCGTCGCAGCAGGAAATCCAGAAGGCCTGCGGCGCCGGCATGGTCGACTTCATCGACGCCGGCCAGATCGCCACCGCGCTGATGGGCGACTCGATCGCGACGAATATGTTCATGCTCGGCTACGCCTGGCAAAAAGGCCGCGTGCCGCTGGGCGAGGCGGCCATCATGAAGGCGATCGACTTGAACAACGTCTCGGTGGCGTTCAACAAGGCCGCCTTCAACTGGGGCCGCTCGGCCGCGCACGACCCGGCGTCGGTGGTCAAGTTGACCACGCCGTCGAAAGTGATCGAGTTCAAGCGCACCCAGACCCTCGACGACATCGTCAACAAGCGCATCGACTTGCTGACCGCCTACCAGGACGCCGGCTACGCGCAGCAGTACAAGGGCTTCGTCGACCAGGTCCGCGCCGCCGAGGCGAAGCTGGGCAAGGGTACCCGCCTGGCGGAGGCGGTGGCGCGCTACTTCTACAAGCTGATGGCGTACAAGGACGAGTATGAAGTGGCGCGCCTGTACACCGACGGCGCGTTCAAGGAGAAGATCGCCGCCATGTTCGAAGGCGACGTCACCCTCAAGTTCCACCTGGCGCCGCCGCTGCTGGCCAAGACCGACTCGAAGGGCCACCTGGTCAAGCAGGAATTCGGCCCGTGGATGATGAAGGCCTTCGGCGTGCTGGCCAAGCTGAAGGGCTTGCGCGGCGGCGCGTTCGACGTGTTCGGCTACACCGCCGAACGCAAGATGGAGCGCGCGCTGATCGGCGCCTACCGCGACACCGTCGGCGCGCTGCTGCCGAAGCTGACGGCGGACAACCTGGCGCAACTGGTGGCGATCGCCAGCATCCCCGAGGACATCCGCGGCTATGGCCACGTCAAGGAGCGCCACCTGAAGGCGGCCAAAGAGAAGGAGGCGGCGCTGCTGGCCAACTTCAACTCGCCGGCCGCGCCTGGCGGCGCCGCGCACCGCGTGGCCTGACGCCGTTCAGTTAGCGCGATTTGCGTAGGTCGGGTTAGCCGGAACGGCGTAACCCGACTGGCGTCGACAGCGGCTCGGCGTCGGATCAGGCTACGCTGATCCGACCTGCGACGCTGATACCGTAGTTACATGGCGCCTCTCAAGGGCGCCATTTTTTGTTTCCAAACGTCGCTAGTAGCATATGAAAAAACACATATATTCGTTTGCGCATTATTAAATATTTGATACTGTTGTCGTTCTTTCCGATTGTGAGAACAACAATGTCCCCGACAACAGAAAAACCGCACCCCCTTACCCTCGCCGTACTCGCCGTGTTGAGCGGCGCCAGTTGGCAGGCCGCCGCGCAAACGGCCGCCCCCGCGCCACAGGCCGTCGTCGTCACCGGCTCGCGCATCGCCCGCGCCGCGCTGGAGGGGCCGTCGGCGGTCACCGTCATCACCGCCGAGGAGATCACCCGGCAAGGCTATAAGAACGTCTTCGACGCCCTCAGCAACCAGGTGCAAAACTCCGGCTTCGTCCAGGGCGAGGACTTCGGCAACACCTTCACGCCGTCGGCCAACACGGTCAGCCTGCGCGGCCTGGGGCCCAACCACACGCTGGTGCTGATCAACGGCAGGCGCATGGCCGACTTCCCGGTGGCCTACACCGGCACGGTCAACTTCACCAACCTGACCAACATCCCCGCCAGCATCGTCGAGCGGGTGGAAATCCTCAGCGGCGGCGCCTCGGCCGTGTACGGCTCGGACGCCATCGCCGGGGTCGTCAACATCATCCTGAAAAAGGAGGCGCAGGGCGTCGACGTCAACGTCAAGCTCGGCGACAGTTCGCGCGGCGGCGGCGGCAGCAAGCGCGCGCAGCTCACCGGCGGCGCCAATTACGACAAGCTGCACGGGGTGTTCAGCGTGGAGCTGAGCGAGCGCGACATGTTGTGGAGCAATCAGCGCGACTTCATGACCTACCGCACCGGCAACCCGACCAGTGTGCTCTCGCGCAAAACCGTCAAGGGCGGCCGGTTCCAAGACCTGGGCGACACCTGCGACAAGCTGGGCGATTTGTTCGACGGCAGCGTCGTCAAGTACAGCGCCAAGAAGGGCAGTTACTGCGCCAGCCAGAAGGCGGGCGCGACTTACTGGACCACGCAGGCGCAAAACAAGAGCCAGAACTTTTCCGGCAGCGTGAATTACGAGCTGGCGCCGGAAACGGCGCTGTACGGCGACGTCCTGCTGGGCAAGAACAAGACGGAAAACAGCACGCGCGGACCGTCCTGGACCTCGGCCTCGACCAACGGCAGTTATTTCCTGAACCAGAACAGCAACGCCTACGAGGCCTGGACCCGCTACATCTCGCCCGAGGAGATCGGTGGCGCCGGCCGCTACAACCGCCGCTGGGAAGACCTGGCCGCTTCGCTGTCCTTCGGCGCCAAGGGTCGCATCCCGGGCACCGGCTGGAACTACGACGCCGGCTACAGCGCCTCGCTGTACCGCAGCAAGAACCACGCGCCGCGCGCCCTGAGCAATATCGACGCCTTCTTCCTCGGTCCCAAGCTGGGCGTCGACAGCGCCGGCGTGGCGATCTACGCGCCGGACCCGGCGCGCCTGAGCCAGCGCCTGACGCCCGCCGAGTTCGACGGCATCACCGGCAACTCGGTCAGCGACGATAAATCCTGGACCCATACCTTCAGCGTGACCACCAGCGGCGACGCGTTCACGCTGCCGGCCGGCGTGGCCAAGGTGGCGACGGTGGCGGAGGCCGGGCGGCAGGGCTTTAGCAACAGCCCCGACGCGCGCATCAACGCGGGTTTTTTCAACACCAGCGCGGCGTCCGTCGTCACCGCCGGCACGCGCAAGCGCTACGCCGTCGGCGCCGAGCTGAACGTGCCGTTGCTGAAGGAGGTCACGGGCACGCTGGCCGGCCGCTACGACCGCTATGACTTCGCCGGCCGCGGCGACAGCAAGTTCACCTACAACGGCGGGCTGGAAATCCGCCCGGTACAGCAGGTGCTGCTGCGCGGGAACTACGCGACCAGCTTCCGCGCGCCCGACATGAACTATATCTACAAGGCGCGCGGCACCGGCTATTACTCGTCGAGCACCGATTACTACCGCTGCGCGCTGGCGCGCCAAAAGGCGGACGACTGCGACTACGGCAACGTCTCGCCGGGCGCCGACTACGTGCAGTTCGGCAGCAAGGACTTGAAGTCGGAAAAGGGCAAGTCGTTTGGCCTGGGCGCCGTCTGGTCGCCCAGCGCGAACTTCGACCTGTCGGCCGACTACTGGAACATCAAGATCGACGACCTGGTCACCAACCTGAGCGGCGACAAGTTGCTGCGCGACGAGGCCAACTGCCGCCTGGGCAAGGACGACATCAACTCGCCGTCCTGCGTCGACACGCTCGACCGCGTCAAGCGCTATCCGTTGACGGCCTTGAACAAGCCGGGCGAGATCCGGGAAATCTGGGTCAATCCGATCAACGCCGCGCACAGCAGCAGCAGCGGCTTCGACCTGAGCGCGAAGCTCCAGTGGGGCACGGCCGATTACGGGCGGTTTGTGTGGAAGGGCGCCTATTCGCGCACCGTGACTCAGCGCTCGAAGCAATTCGCCGGCGACAGCGTCAGCGACGATTTGCACAGCCTGGAGGGCACGGACTGGCCGGACAAGTTGAACACCAGCCTGAACTGGAACATCGGCGACTGGTCGCACACGCTGTTCGTCACGCGCTTCGGCAAGACGCCGGACGCGCAGCAGAAGGCCTACCTGACGCCGACCTACCTCGCCAACATCAGCACGGTGTACCGGGTCGGCAAGAACGCCACGCTGTCGCTGATCGTCAACAATGTCTTCAACAAGATCAAGACCGACACGACGGACGGCTGGCCGAACTACCCGGTCGGGCGCTACAGCCCGCTCGGCCGCCTCGGCTGGGTCGAGTTCAACTACCACTTCGACAGCTGAGCCCGGAATGGATGGGATGCGGCGCCACGGCGGCGGCCGCGTCTAACTTGACGGCATGCGGCTCAGGCGCCGGCGGCGAACACCCGCAGGCGGTGGCCGTCAGGGTCTTGCGCGACGAAGGTGTAGCCAAAGTCCATGTGCAGCGGCGCCTGCAGTATCGGCACGCCTTTGCCGAGCCAGTCGGCGTGCACGGCGTCGACGGCGTCCTTGCCGCCCTGCGCGAAGGCCACTTCGGCGCCGCCGCCGCCGGCCGCCGCCGCCGGTTCGACCGTGTGCTTCGACCACAGGCCGAGCATGACGCCGGAGTCCAGCGCGAACATGGCGAAGGTGGCCGACGCTTCGACCGGGGCGCGGCCCAGCAGGGCGGCGTAGAAGTCGGCGCTGGCCAGCGGCCGGTCGACGTAGAGGATGAAGAAGTTGGGATGGCTGACGGTTGCTGGCGACATGGCGTGGCTCCAAAATGGGGGGAAGGGGGTGCGGTGGCGCCGCCGTGCTGCGGCGACGCCGAACCGTTGAAGCCATGTTAGCGGCGCGCGCTGTCAGTTTCTGTCAGTGGTGACGCGGGCGGGGGCGCGCCGGCCCGCCGGATCGGCCCGGCTATTGCTCGGCGACGCCCTCGATCCGCCGCCACTCCTTGAGCAGGGCCTGGCGCCGGCGCGGATAGCGCTGCGCCGTCGCGCCCAGGGCGACGATGCGGTCGGTGCGGAAGTGGCGGAAGCCGCCGCGCAGCTCGCACCAGGCCGCCACCACGCGGGCGCCGTCGAAGAAGCCGACGGCGAAGGGCCAGACCGTGCGGCTGGATCGGCGGCCCTGTTGGTCGCGGTAGACGATGTCGAGCTTGCGCTCGGCGCGGATGGCGGCGCGCACCTGCGCCAGTTCGCGGTCGCCGGCCGGCTCGGCCTCGGCCGTGCCAATCAGCAGCGCGGCGGCGTCGAGTTCGTGGCGCAGCTCGGCCGGCAGTACCGCCGCGACCTTCGCCAGCAGGTTGCGCGCTGCTTCGCCCAGGCGCCGGTCGGCGTGCGCGGCGACCCAGCGCGAGCCCAGCACCAGCGCCTCGATCTCCTCCTCGGAAAACATCAGCGGCGGCAGCATGAAACCGGGCCGCAGCAAATAGCCCAGGCCCGGCTCGGCGTCGATGCGCGCGCCCTGCGCCTGCAGCGAGGCGATGTCGCGGTACAGCGTGCGCAGGCTGATCTTGAGTTCGGCGGCCAGGGTCGCGCCGCTGACCGGCTGGCGCCGGCGGCGCAGCGCTTGCATCAGTTGTAATAGGCGTTCGGCACGGGACAAGGCACACTCCTGGAAAAGACGGGCAAACCCGGCGCAAGCGCCGTTGTCAGGTTCGCCCTTGCGTTAGCGCAAATTGCTCGCGCTTGCGTGGGTTTCCGCAAAAAAAGAGAATATAATCGACTTTCTTGTTAATTCCCTAATTTTCGTCACATACGGTTCCCGCCGCCACTCTGTTGTCTCGCCAAAGAGGTGGAAATGTCGCAGCGATCAGACGCAGTCAGCCCCCCGACGGCCAGCCCCGAACACAGCCTGCGCCTGAACCTGTCGCGCAGCAGCGTCGTCGTGCTGAGCAGTTTCGGCCTGATCGCCCTGCTGCTGTTTATGCTCGGCTACCGCGTCTACCCCTTCCTGCACACCATCCTCAACACCGGCGTGTTCCTGGCCGCCGGCGTGCTGGCGCTGCTGCTGTGGGACATGGGCGCCGGCGCCGGGCGGCCGCTGCTGCGCCCCATCGCCATCAGCCTGGCGGTATCGTCGCTGTTCCAATTCGTCCACGCCATCGTCGAAGTCGAATGGTTCGGCGTGCTCGAACCGATCGCCCACGCCGAGCACTGGCTGCGGCCGGCGACCTGGCCGCCGGCCGCCTACATCCTGCCGATCGGCATCCTGTGCGCGCTGTGGCTGCGCCGCGGCGTGCTGCCGCCGGCGCGCCTGGGCCTGCTGCTGCTGGTGGGCGGCGCGGCGCTGATGCCGCCGTTTTTCCTGCTGCCCAAGTACACCGAGCCGATCGGCCTGGGCGTGACCCGGCCGACCCTGCTGTTCGTGCCGCTGTTGTGGGCCGTGGTGGCCTGGGCCTGCTGGCGCCAGCGCGGCGCCGACCGCCTGCTGCCGTCGCTGGCGTTGATGGCGGCGGTGCTGGTGGGCGCGCACACGGCGATGGTGTATTCGCGCGAGACGGCCGACACGCCGGCGATGGCGGCGCACCTGGTGATCGTGGCGGCCTACCTGACCTTGCTGTTTTCGCTGATGCGCCACGCCGCCACCGACATGCTCGAGCGCAGCCGCGCCGAGCGCGAACTGGCCCAGCTGAACCTGATCCTCGAGCAGCGCGTCTCCGAGCGCACCGCCCAGCTGGAACTGGCCAACCAGTCGCTGCAGGGCCAGATCGCGGTGCGGCTGCGGGCCGAGCGCACGCTCGAGACCCAGCTCAGCCGGCTCGACCTGCTGAACCACATTACCCGCGCCATCGGCGAGCGGCTCGACCTGAAAAGCATTTTGCAGGTGGTGGTGCGCAGCCTGGAGGACAAGCTGCAGATCGATTTTTGCTGCATCTGCCTGTACGACGGCCACGCCGAGCAGCTCACCGTCAGTTGCGTCGGCGTCCACAGCGCCGAGCTGGCGCTGGCGCTGGCGATGGGCGAGCAAGCCGTCGTCGGCGTCGACCAGAACGGCCTGGGACGCTGCGTCCACGGCGAGCTGGTGTACGAACCCGACATCGCCCTGGTGGCGTTCCCGTTCGCCCAGCGGCTGGCCGGCGGCGGCCTGCGCGCGCTGGTGGTGGCGCCGCTGCTGGTCGAGAGCACCGTCTTCGGCGTGCTGGTGACGGCGCGCCGCGCCGAAGCCAGCTTCAGCGGCGGCGACTGCGAATTCCTGCGCCAGCTCAGCGAGCACGTCGCGCTGGCGGCGCACCAGGCCCAGTTGCACTCGGCGCTGCAGCAGTCGTTCGACGAGCTGCGCCGTACCCAGCAGATCGTGCTGCAGCAGGAGCGCCTGCGCGCGCTGGGGCAGATGGCCAGCGGTATCGCCCACGACATCAACAACGCCATCTCGCCGGTGGCGCTGTACACCGAGTCGCTGCTGGAAACCGAGCCGGGGCTGAGCGCGCGCGCCCGCGCCTACCTGGAAACGATCCAGCGC
This sequence comes from Janthinobacterium sp. CG_23.3, assembly GCF_046115965.1. Taxonomy (NCBI): domain Bacteria; kingdom Pseudomonadati; phylum Pseudomonadota; class Betaproteobacteria; order Burkholderiales; family Oxalobacteraceae; genus Janthinobacterium; species Janthinobacterium sp. CG_23.3. Next base: position 24,026 of record NZ_JBJXIB010000019.1, read on the forward strand.
GCCATCGACGACGTCGCCCAGACGGTGGCGCGGATGCGCGAGTTCTACCGCCAGCAAGAGCCGCAGATGCGCCTGGCGCCGGTGCAACTGAACCTGCTGGTGGGCCAGGTGCTGGGCCTGACGCGGGTGCGCTGGCAGGACATGCCGCAGCAAAGCGGCGTCGTTATCGAACTGGCGACGCTGCTGGCGCCGGAGCTGCCGGCCGTGATGGGGGTCGAGAGCGAGATCCGCGAGGCGCTCATCAACCTGGTCTTCAACGCCGTCGACGCGATGCCCGAGGGCGGCGTGCTGACGCTGCGCACGCGCGTGGCGACGCTGGCCGGACCGGACGGCAAGCCGGCGCCGCGCGTCTGCGTCGAGGTGGCCGACACCGGCGTCGGCATGGACCCGGACACGCGCCGGCGCTGCCTGGAACCGTTCTTCACCACCAAGGGCGAGCGCGGCACCGGCCTGGGCCTGGCGATGGTGTACGGCGTGGCGCAGCGCCACAAAGCCGAGATTGAAATCGACAGCTGGGAGGGCGCCGGCAGCGTGCTGCGCCTGCTGTTCGCGCCGGTGCGCGTGGCCGAGGTGGCGCCGGCCGGCGCGCCGGCGGCGCTGGCGTATGCGTTGCCGCCGCGGCTGCGCCTGCTGGTGATCGACGACGACCCGGTGCTGCTCAAGTCGCTGCGCAACATCCTCGAAACCGACGGCCACGTGGTCAGCACCGCGCACGGCGGCGCCGACGGCGTGGCCGCGTTCGAGGCGGCGCAGGCCGGGCCGACGCCGTTCGCCGCCGTCGTCACCGACCTGGGCATGCCCTACGTCGACGGCCGCCAGGTGGCCGCCGCCATCAAGCGCTGCGCCCCGGACACGCCGGTGATCCTGCTGACCGGCTGGGGCGCGCAATTGATCGAGGACGGCGACATTCCGGCCCACGTCGACCACGTGCTGAGCAAGCCGCCCAAGCTGCGCGAACTGCGCGCCGCGCTGGCCGGCCACGACCCGCGCGCCGCCGTCCAGGGGGAGGACCATGACGACGCCCGCACCTGAGAGCATCCGCGTGCTGGTGGTCGACGACGAGGCCGCGCACATGCAGGCGCTGTGCGACACGCTGCGCGACTACGGCTACCAGACGCTCGGCTTCACCGCCGGCGAGCCGGCGCTGGCGGCGCTGGCCGAGGGCCGCTACCAGCTGCTGCTGGCCGACCTGATGATGCCGGGCATGGACGGCATCACGCTGCTGCAGCAGGCGCTGCTGGCCGACCCCGACCTGGCCTGCCTGATCATGACCGGCGCCGGCACCATCACCAGCGCGGTCGAGGCGATGCAACTGGGCGCGCTCGACTACATCCTGAAACCGTTCAAGCTGAGCGTGATCCTGCCGGTGCTCAAGCGCGCGCTGGCGATGCGCCAGCTGCGCGTCGACAAGGCGCGGGTCGAGCAGAGCCTGCGCGAGCGAGCGGCCGAGCTGGCCGAGGCGAACCGCGCGCTCGACCTGGCGCGGGCGCAGGCGGAGCTGGCCAGCCGCGCCAAGTCGTCCTTCATCTCCAGCATGAGCCACGAGCTGCGCACGCCGCTCAACGCGATCCTCGGCTTTTCCCACATCCTCAGCTCGGCCACGCTGCCGTCGACGCCGGCGCAAAAGCGCGAATTCGCCGCGCACATCCTGAAATCGTCGAAGCACCTGCTGGTGCTGATCAACGAAATCCTCGACCTCGCCAAAGTCGAATCGGGCACCATGGAACTGGACGTGCAGACGGTGCCGCTGCAGGAGCTGATCCGCGAATGCACGGCGCTGATCGAGCCGTTGTGCGCGGCGCGCAGCGTGCGCCTGGACGCGCTGGCGCCGACCGAGCTGGGCGTGCGCGCCGACCCGACCCGGCTCAAGCAAATCCTGCTGAACCTGCTCTCGAACGCCGCCAAATACAACCGCGAGCACGGCAGCGTGGGGCTGCAGTGCCGGCGTATCGGCGCGCGCGTGCGCATCAGCGTGCTCGACACCGGCCCCGGGTTGCGGCCGGACCAGATCGCCGGGCTGTTCCAGCCCTTCAACCGGCTCGGCCAGGAAGGCGGCAGCGAGGAGGGCACCGGCATCGGCCTGGTGGTGACGCGCCGCCTGGTCGAGTTGATGGGCGGCGCCATCGGCGCGGCCAGCGCGCCGGGCGAGGGCAGCGAATTTTGGATCGACCTGCCGGCCGCCTGAGCCGCCACAAGGCCGGGGTCGGACCTTCTCGCCGGGTTACGCCGCTGGTTTGGTGTTGCGGCGCGCCGGCAGGGCGGGCATAAGCCGTCTATAATTTCCCCTCCGCCATGCTTGCCTTTCTAACCATACTGCTTTCGGAGTCCGTCCCATGATGCGTTCTGCGTTGTTGCTTGCCCTGTTCGCCAATCCCCTGGTATCGGCCGCCGCGCCCGATCCGCTGAGCAGCGTGTCCGAGCGCTCCGGCTTCCAGCGCACCGGCCGCTACGACGAGGTGGTGCAACTGTGCGGCGCCTTCCAGAAAGCCTATCCGAAGGCGGTGCGCTGCGTCGAGTTCGGCCGTACCCCGGAGGGCCGGCCGATGCTGGCGCTGGCGGTCTCGCGCAGCGGCGCGCTGACGCCGGCCGCGGCCCGCCGCCGCGGCCTGCCGGTGCTGCTGGTGCAGGGCGGCATCCACGCCGGCGAAATCGACGGCAAGGACGCCGGCTTCCTGGCGCTGCGCGAGGCGCTCGCGGGCCGCGCCGCGGCCGGCGCGCTGGAGCGGCAGGTGCTGCTGTTCGTACCGGTCTTCAATGTCGACGGCCACGAGCGCTTCGGCCGGTGGAACCGGCCGAACCAGCGCGGCCCGGTGGAAATGGGCTGGCGCACGACGGCGCAGAACTACAACCTGAACCGCGACTACGCCAAGGCCGACGCGCCCGAGATGCAGGCCATGCTGGCGCTGGTGAACGCCTGGGACCCGCTCGCCTACGTCGACCTGCACGTCACCGACGGCGCCAAGTTCGAGGCCGACGTCTCGATCCAGGTCGAGCCGACCCGCGCCGGCGACGCCGCGCTGCTGCCGCTCGGCGTGGCGTTGCGCGACGGCGTCATGGCCGACCTGGCCAGGCAGGGTTCCGACCCGAAGCCGTTCTACATGTCCTTCGCCCGCACCGACGAGCCACAGTCGGGCTTTGTCGACGCGGTTGCCACCCCGCGCTTCTCCAGCGGCTATTTCCAGCTGCGCAACCGCTTCGCCATGCTGGTCGAGATCCATTCGTGGAAGGACTACCCGACCCGGGTACGGGTGACGCGCAACGCCATCGTCTCGCTGCTGGAGCGGGTCGCCGCGCACGGCGCCGGCTGGTTGAAGGAGGTGCATGAAGCCGACGCGCGCGCCAGCGCGCTGGCCGGCGCCGCGGTGCCGCTCAGCTACAAAACCGGCGAGCAAAGCCGCATGATCGACTTCCGCGGCTACGCCTACACGCGCACGCCGTCGGAGGTGTCCGGCGCCTTGATGACGCGCTACGACGAGAGCACGCCGCAAACCTGGCGGGTGCCGCTGCGCGAGCAGATCCTGGCCGACTTGTCGGTGACGGCGCCGGCCGGCGGCTACCTGGTGCCGGCGGCGCACGCGGCGCGGGTCGGCGCCAAGCTGGGGCAGCACGGCATCGCCTTCACGACGCTGGCGGCGGCGCCCGGCAGCGTTGAGGTCGAGACCTTCCGCGCCGAGCAGGCCAAGTTCGGCGCGCAGTCGTTCGAGGGGCGCCAGACGCTCGCCGTGACGGGGGCGTGGAAGGCGCAGAGGCGCGAGGTCGGCGCCGGCGCGCTGTTCGTGCCGATCGCCCAGCCGAAGGCGCGCCTGGTGATGGCGCTGCTGGAGCCGCAGGCGCCCGATTCGATGCTGGCCTGGGGGGACTTCAACAGCGCCTTCGAGCGCAAGGAATACATGGAAGACTATGTCGCCGAGGAGGTCGCGCGCGAGCAGATGGCGGCCGACCCGGCGCTCGCCGCCGCCTTCAAGGCCAAGCTGGAGAGCGAGCCGGCGTTCGCCCAAAGCGCCGCCGACCGGCTGGAGTTTTTCGCCCGCCGGCACGCCTCGTGGGACGAGCGCTTCAAGCTGTACCCGGTGATGCGCAGCGCCACGGTGTATTGACGCGGACGCGCCCGCGCCGACGGCTCCGCGGTGGGCCTTTATCGCGGCGCTGGCGCGGCAAGGAAAGGGCGCCACCCCGGCGCTTCGCCTTGGGTTGGTCCCGTTAGCGTTGCCGGCTTGCGCGCATCGACTACAGCGCCCGCAGCGCGATGGTGGCGCCGAAGGTGGTCGGCGTCGAGCACGGCTCTTCGTCGAAGGCGATGTCGCCCAGCGGGCTGGCGACGCCGTCCGCCTTCAGGTCGCCGAAGGCGAACAGGTCGCGGTCGAGCAGGTGCGACGGCGCCACGTTCGACAGCGCCGAGAAGATGCTGTCGACCCGGCCCGGGTGCTTCTTGTCCCATTCGCGCATCAGGTTTTTGATCTGCTTGCGCTGCAGGTTTTCCTGCGAGCCGCACAGGTCGCAAGGGATGATCGGGAAGCCCTTGACCTCGGCGTAGCGCTCGCTGTCGGCTTCCTTCACGTAGGCCATCGGCCGGATCACGATGTGGCGGCCGTCGTCCGATTGCAGTTTGGCCGGCATGCTTTTCAGTTTGCCGCCGAAGAACATGTTGAGGAAGAAGGTTTCGAGGATGTCGTCGCGGTGGTGGCCCAGCGCGATCTTGGTCGCGCCCAGCTCGTCGGCGACGCGGTACAGGATGCCGCGGCGCAGGCGCGAGCACAGCGAGCAGGTGGTCTTGCCCTCGGGGATCAGGCGCTTGACGATGCTGTAGGTGTCCTGGTTCTCGATGTGGAAGGCGACGCCCAGCTTGGTCAGGTAGGCCGGCAGGATGTCGGCCGGGAAGTTCGGCTGCTTCTGGTCGAGGTTGACGGCGATGATCTCGAAATGGATCGGCGCCCGCTCGCGCAGCGTCATCAGGATGTCGAGCAGGGCGTAGCTGTCCTTGCCGCCGGACAGGCAGACCATCACCTTGTCGCCCTCTTCGATCATGTTGAAGTCGCCGATGGCCTGGCCGACCAGGCGGCACAGGCGCTTGTGCAGCTTGTTGTTTTCCAGCGCGATCTTTTCGACCTGCTTGGCGCTCGGCGCGGCGGCTGCGGCCGCGTCCATCGCCAGGGCTTCGGCGTTCATACGTTGTCCTTGATCTGGAACACTTCGACGCCGACGCCTTCGCAGTCCGGGTAGACGTCCGGCTTCATCGTCGAAACGCGCGCGGCGCGCACGCGCGGGTGCGCCAGCATGGCCGCGACGACGTCGTCGACCAGGCTTTCCTGCAGGTGCACATGGCCCTGCGCCATGCGCTTGGCGATGGTTTCGCGCATGAAGTCGTAGTCGACCACCTCGTCGAGGTGGTCGGCGCGCGGCGTCGACAGCGCCAGCGGGATGTACAGGTCGACGTTGATCAGGACGCGCTGCTCGCCCTTTTTCTCGAAGTCGTGCACGCCGATGTTGATCAGCACTTCGTAGTTGCGCAGGAACAGGCGGCGGCAGTCGGTCAGACGGGGGTGGGACAGGGCGGACAACATAGTTTTTACCTTTTATCGGAATGCGGGAATACACATGGGGTGGATCTACTGGGCGCCGAACATCACGTCGCGCGCCAGCGGCGTCAGGTGCTGGCCGCCATCGACCAGCAGGGTGGTGCCGGTCAGCGCGCGCGCCCGCGCCACGTAACAGACGCTGTCGGCCACGTCCTCGGGCGTGCTGGAGCGCCCCAGCGGCGTGGCCTGGTGCGCTTTTTCGAAGCCGGCGGCGGACTGCTCGCCGGACACCAGCGTGATGCCCGGGGCGATGCCGACCACCCGCACGGTCGGCGCCAGCGCCTGGGCCAGCAGCGTGGTGGCGGCGTGCAGCGCGGCCTTGGACAAGGTGTACGACAAAAAATCAGGATTCAGATTGTACAGTTTTTGGTCGAGCAGGTTGACCACCACGGCCTGGGCGCCGGCCGGCGTGGCCGCGTGCAGCGCCTGCGCCAGCAGGATGGGCGCGGCCAGGTTGGCGTGCATGTGGGCGTCCAGCCGGGCGGTGCCGAAGTCGGCGGCGCTGTCGTAGTCGAACAGCGAGGCGCTGTTGACGACGCAGCCGACCGGCCCCAGCGCGGCGGCGGCGCGCGCCAGCAACTGGCGCACCTGGGCCTGCTCGGCCAGGTCGCAGCGCAGCGCGACGGCGCGCCGGCCCAGCGCCTCGATCTCGGCCACGGTGGCCAGCGCCTCGGCCTCGGAATGGCGGTAGTGGACGGCGACGTCCCAGCCGTCGCGCGCCAGGCCGAGCGCGATGGCGCGGCCGATGCGCCGCGCCGCGCCCGTGACGAGGGCGACCTTGGCCGGGCCGGGGTGCTGCGCTGTGGTGTGCTGCGTCATGGCGGTTCGCTTACGTAAATGATTGGACGGGTTGATGCGTATCCCGATATAAAGTGGCGGCGCGGCGCGCCGATTCGCTACAATGCCGGAATGTCCCTTCCCGCACCCACTAGCGACGCGCTGGCCGCGTCCCACGCCCTGCAGCACCGGATCGCCGCCGAGATCGAGCGGCAATCGGGCGCCATCCCCTTCCGCCGTTTCATGGAGCTGGCGCTGTACGCGCCCGACCTCGGCTATTACAGCGGCGGCGCGGCCAAGCTCGGCAAGGATGGCGATTTTACAACGGCGCCCGAGCTGACGGCGCTGTTCGGCGCGGCGCTGGCCCAGGTCGCAGCCGCTATTATGGCGCAAAGCGCGCCGCGCATTCTCGAATTCGGCGCCGGCACCGGCAAGCTGGCGCACGACATGCTGACCGAGCTGGCGCGCGCCGGCGTGCACGTCGAGCAGTACGCCATCGTCGAGCTGTCGGGCGAGCTGCGGGCGCGCCAGGAGCTGGCGCTGGCCGCCTTCCCGCAGGTGCGCTGGCTGGACAACTTCCCCGACGCCTTCAGCGGCGCGGTGTTCGGCAACGAGGTGCTCGACGCGATGCCGGTCGACCTGGTCAGCAAGACCCCGGCCGGCTGGTGCGAACTCGACGTCGGTATCGAGGACGGCCGTTTCGCCTTCGTCGAGCGGCCGGCCGGCGCCGCCGCGCTGGCGCAGATCGCCGCCCAGATACCGCAGCCGGAGGCGTTGCCGGTCGGCTACGTCAGCGAAATCCACGGCGTCGCCTGCGGCTTCATGCGCTCGCTGGCGCGGATGCTGGGGGCCGGCGCGGGCGGCGCGGCGGTGCTGCTCGACTACGGCTTCCCGGCGCACGAATACTATCTGGGCCAGCGCGCCGCCGGCACCCTGATGTGCCATTACCGCCACCACGCCCACGCCGACCCGTTTTACCTGCCGGGCCTGCAGGACATTACCGCCCACGTCGATTTCACGGCGATGGCGCTGGCGGCGCAGGACGCCGGCCTGGACGTGCTCGGGTATATGAGCCAGGCCGCCTTCCTGCTCGGCGCCGGCGTCGGCGAGCTGCTGCTGCGCACCGACCCGGCCGACGCGATGGCCTATCTGCCGCAGGCCAACGCGCTGCAAAAACTGGTCTCGCCGGCCGAGATGGGCGAGCTGTTCAAGGTGCTGGCGGTGGGCCGCGGCGTGCAACTGCCGGCGGCGCTGCTGGCGGGCGACCGCAGCCACCGGCTGTAGGACCAGCCAATGGCGCTGTTGGCTTGCCAAATCGGCTATGATGACTGACTGGGCGCGACCAGCCGTCGCGACGCGCTTGTGCTTGCTTACACATTGGAACGATGGGAAAGATACACACTCACTATGACAACCTGAAGGTGGCGCGCATGGCGCCGCAGGAAGTCATACGTGCCGCCTACAAAGCGCTCAGCCAGAAATACCATCCCGACAAGAATCCCGGCGACGAGAAGGCCGCGCGCATTATGGCCATCCTCAACAGCGCCTACGGCACGCTGGCCGATCCGCAGCGCCGCAAGGAACACGACGAGTGGATCGCCGCCGAGGAGTGGGAGATCAATTGGCTGGAAAGCACCCACCAGGACGAGCACCGCCACGACGCCGCGCCGCCCGGGGAGGCGGCGGCCGCGCCGGCGCCGCTGTGGCGCGCCTGGAGTTGGTGGCTCAGCCTGGCGTTGTGCCTGGCGCTGGGCTGGCTGGGGGCGATGCTGATGCTGCAGCGCGGCGAGGCGGCGCCGTGGGGCGCGTCCGCGCGCGGCGCCGGCGCGGCCGGGCCGACGCCCGCCGCCAAGGCCGAGCCGAAGGACGAGGCGAAGGACGCGGCGAAGGACGCGGCGGCGGTCGACCGCTGGGCCGTCGGCAAACCCTATGCGCCCGAGCCGGCCGCGCCGCGGCCGGCCGACATCAAGATCATGGCGGTGTCGCAACTGGTGCTGCCGGCCGCCGCCAGCGCCGCGCCGGCCTGCGACGCCGACCCGCGCGCGCAGACGGCGCCGAACGGCGAGCCGTGGCCGCGCAAGTCGGGTTACCTCGACGGCTTCCCGGTCGCCAACAAGGGCGCGGAGCTGCAACTGACGCTCGACAACGGCAACAACGACGTCCCGGTGTTCATCAAATTGTACGACCTGGAGCGGCGCTCGAACGTGCGCTACCTGTTTATCCTGGCGCACGAGAAGCTCGTCGTCGACCAGCTGGCCTTCGGCAAGTACGAGGTGCGCTACCAGGAAATCGCCCAGGACGGCGGCGGCTGCGACAAGGCGGCCGCGCAATAGGCCGGCCGCGGGGCCGGGGCCGGTCTAGGCCGCGATGGTGTCGCTCAAGCCCATCTCGTCGCTCGACATCAGCTTGTCGATGTCGATCAGGATCAGCATGCGCTCGTCGATGGTGCCCAGGCCGATCAGGAAGTCGCTGCTGAAGGCGGCGCCCATTTCCGGCGCCGCCTTGACCTGGTCCGGCGTCAGCGTGGTGACGTCGGAGACGCTGTCGACCACCATGCCGGCGATGCGCCCGCCGATGTTGAGGATGATGACGACGGTGAACTGGTCGTACACCGGCGTGCCCAGCTTGAACTTGATGCGCATGTCGACCACCGGGATGATGATGCCGCGCAGGTTGATGACGCCCTTGACGAAGTCGGGCGCGTTGGCGATGCGCGTGACCTGCTCGTAGCCGCGGATTTCCTGCACCTTCAGGATGTCGATGCCGTACTCTTCGGAGCCGAGCGTGAAGGCCAGGTATTCCTGGCCGGCGATGTCCTTGCCCGGGCGCGCGTGGGACGCGGCGGATGCGCTTTCTTGCATAGTGTGGTGTCCTTGTAAAAAACGCCGGTGGGGGCGTCGCGCCGGCGCCGCCGGCGCGGCTGGCTCATGGTTGTAAAAGGGTAGCAGAGTATCCAGCATATTACGAGGCCGGCGGCGGCGCTTTGCGAAAAAATAGGCGGCGCCGCGCCAGTTCGGCCGCGCGCGCGCCGATCCAATAGAATGGGGGTTGTAACCCTGACAAAATCTGATTATGCTGGGGTGCCAGAGCGTGCAGTCGCAGACGCCGCGTTCACCCCTAAGGAGCAGTGATGACCGACCCCAACGCCGCAGACGAGAACTGGCTGCTTGACGAGGACGACGAGCAGCAAAAGCCAGTCGGTCTGGCCGCGCCGGACCAACGCCTGTGGCGCGTCTTGATCGTCGACGACGACGTCGACGTGCACGCGGTGACCCGGCTGGCGCTGCGCAACGTCAGCTTCAAGGGCCGCGAGCTGGAGCTGTTTTCGGCCTACAGCGGCAAGGAAGCCTTCGAGATCCTGCGCGACACCGCCGACATCGCGCTGGTGCTGCTGGACGTGGTGATGGAAACCGACGACGCCGGCCTGATCCTGGCCAAGCGCATCCGCGCCGACTTGAACAACGCCATCGTCCGCGTGGTGCTGCGCACCGGCCAGCCGGGCCAGGCGCCGGAGCAGCGCGTCATCATCGAATACGACATCAACGACTACAAGGCGAAAACCGAGCTGACCACGCAGAAGCTGTTTACCACGGTGATCTCGGCGCTGCGCGCCTATGAAAGCCTGATGATGCTCGAGCGCAGCCGCATCGGCCTGGGCAAGATCCTGGCCGGCGCCACCAATCTGTACCAGATCCACTCGCTGCGCGAATTCGCCTCCGGCGTGCTGAACCAGGTCAGCGCCATCCTCGACGTCGGTGCCGACGGCGTGCTGTGCCTGATGCAGGGCGGCACCGGGGTGCCGACCGTGGTCGCCGCCACCGGCGGCTACGCCGCGCTGGCCGACGCCGAGCGCCTGCCGCCCGAGCATCCGCTGGCGCCGACCATCAACAAGGCCTTCGCCGAGAAGTGCAGCCAGTTCGAGCACCCGGCCAACGTGCTGTTCATCCACACCGAGGGCGACCGCGAGCTGGCCATCTCGGTCACGCCGCCGTGGCCGCTGGCGCAGATCCAGCGCGACCTGCTTGAAGTGTTTTGCCAGCGCATCGCCGCCGCCTTCGACAACCTGTATATGTTCGGCCAGCTGCGCAAGGCGCAGGAGGCGACCGTGGTGGCGCTGGCCGACCTGGCCGAGTTCCGCGACGGCGACACCGGCGGCCACGTGCGCCGGGTGCAGGCGCTCTCGAGCGCCATCGCCGGCGTGCTGCGCGCGCGCGCCGTCTACGAGGACGAGGTCACGCCGCAGCTGGTCGACATGATCGGCCTGGCCAGCATCCTGCACGACGTCGGCAAGGTCGCCACGCCGGACCGCATCCTGCTCAAGCCGGGCCCGCACACCGCCGAGGAGCGGGCGCAGATGCAGTTGCACGCGCGCGTGGGCCAGACCATCCTCGAGCGCGCCGCCGGCATGGTCGACGGCGTCAGCTACCTGAGCTACGGCGCGCAAATCGCCGGCAACCACCACGAGCACTTCGACGGCGCCGGCTATCCGCAGGGTCTGAAGGGGCGCGCCATCCCGGTGGCCGCGCGCATCGTCGCCGTGGTCGACGTCTTCGACGCGCTGCTGCACGAACGCCCCTACAAGGAACCGTGGCCGTACCCGCAGGTGCGCAGCTATATCGAGGAGCGTTCCGGCACGCAGTTCGATCCGGAGGTGGTGGCGGCGCTGGCGCATCTGATCGACGGCGAACCGGCGCTGTGGCATCCCGAGCGCCAATAGGTCGCTACCGGTCCCGGCCATGACGGAAAATGCAGCCGGGCGCGGCGCGCTCCTATACACTGGAGGGGAGGGCGCCGGCGCGGCGCCGGCGGCTTTTTCGGAACCGATGACATGAACCAATTCAAGGGCCTGAGCGCGCTGATCGTCGAGCCGCACCCGGGCATGCGCGCCAGCCTGCACAATATGCTCAACCTGTGCGGCCTGGCGCGCATCGACGACGCCGCCAACTCCAGCCAGGCGATCCGCCAGCTCGGCGTCAAAAGCTTCGACCTGATCCTGTGCGAATACGACCTCGAGGGCGGCCAGGACGGCCAGCAACTGCTGGAGGACCTGCGCCACCACAAGCTGATCCACGCCACCACGATGTTTATCATCGTCACCGGCGAGGGCAGCTTCGACAAGGTGGTCAGCGCGGTCGAACTGGCGCCCACCGACTATATCCTGAAACCTTTCACGGCCGATAACATGCTCGAGCGCATAGGCCGCGCGCTCGACAAGCGCAACGCCTTGCTGCCGGTATACCAGCGTATCGAGCTGGGCGACGAGCGCGGCGCCATTGCCGCCTGCGTCGGCGCCGCCGTCGCCGCGCCGCGCTACGCCACCGACTTCCTGCGCCTGCGCGCCGAGCTGCACGTGCTGCTGGGCGAGCCGGCCGAGGCCGAGCCGATCTACGCCGAGCTGTACAGCGGCAAGGCGATCGGCTGGGCGCGCCTGGGCCAGGCCCGCACGTTGTTCATGCGCGGCCAGTTCGAGCAGGCCCGCGAGATGCTCGAGTCGCTGCTGGAACACAACAAGAAATTCCTCGACGCCTACGACTGGCTGGCCCGCACCCACGAGGCGCTGGGCCAGCCGGCGCGCGCCCAGGCGGCGCTGAGCGAGGCCGTGGCCCTGTCGCCGCACGCGCTGCGGCGCTTGCGCCGGCTGGGCCAGGTGGCGCTGGAGGCGGGCGACGTCGACGCCGCCGAAAAGGCGCTGAAGCAGGTCGTCAGCAAGGCCAAGTACTCCGAATTCCGCGACCCGGAGGACCACGCGCGGCTGGTGCAGAGCCTGGTGCTGAAGGGCGACCCGGTGCAGGCGGCGGCGGTGATCCGCGACCTCGACAAGTCGATGGCGGGGCAAAAGAACAGCGGCCTGTGCAGCGCGGTCGCCTCGGCCATGCTGCACGAGTTCACCGGCAACGAGGCGCGCCTGGGCGAGTCGCTCGACGCCGCGCTGACGGCCTGCCGCCACAGCGTGGGCGTGTCGAGCGGCCTGAAGATCGAACTGGCGCGCAACTGCCTCGACAACGGCAAGGAGGACGGCGCCGCCGACGTCATGCGCGACGTCATGCGCAACGCCGGCAGCAGCGCCGAGATGGCCCGGGCGATGGCGGTGTTCGAGAACGCCGGCCGCGCCGAGTTGGCCGTGGCGCTGGCGCACGAAAGCCGGCAGCAGGTGGCCGACATGGTCGCCGCCGGCGCCGCCAAGGCCAAGGAGGGCGACTTCCGCGCCGCCGTCGACTTGATGGTCGAAGCCGCCGTGACACTGCCCGACAACCCGCAGGTGGTATTCAACGCCGCCGTCGCGGTGCTCAAATGCCTGGAAAACACCGGCTGGGAGGAGCGCCTGGGCCAGCTGGCGCTGGACTACATCGGCGCGGTGCGGCGGCTCGACCCGCTCAACGCCAAGCTGCCGGCGCTGGCCGGGCTGCACCAGCAGATTTTGCAAAAATACAACATCCGCGCCGGCCGCTGGCGCGACGCCGGCGCCGGCGCGTAGCTCGGGTTGGCCGGAACGGCGTAACCGGGCCGGCGTCGGCGGCGGCGGCGCGGCGTCGAATCGCGCGTTCGCCCCGGCGGCCCCCGCGTCCGACCTACCATATCGAACGGGAGTCACGCCTATGTTTACAGCTTCATCCAGCGGGTCCGGCGGCGCCGAGCGCCCGGTGCGCGGCCAGTTGCTGCACAAACTCTGCGGCGACGAGGGCCTGTTCGCGCTCGGCGCCTCGGTCGCGCGGGTGGTGCAACTGGCCTCGTCGGACGACGAGGGGACGCAGAGCCTGGCCTATTACGTGCTGTCGGACGTGGCGCTGACGCAAAAGATTCTGCGCCTGTCGAACACGCCGACCTACCGCACCGCCAACGGCACCGCCGTGACGACGATTTCGCGGGCGATCTCGCTGTTGGGCTTTAACAACGTCAAAACCACCGCGCTGGCGATGCTGCTGGTCGACACCCTGCTCAACAGTAAGCACGCCCACAGCGTGCGCGCCGAACTGGAGGCGGCGCTGTGCGCCAGCCTGCTGGGGCGCGAGCTGGCGCGCCTGAGCTTTTACCAGGGCGCCGAGGAAGCCTCGATCGGCGCGCTGTTCAAGAACATCGGCCCGCTGCTGATCGCCTCGCAGGAGCACGAACGCTTCCGCGAGATCTGCGCGCTGGTCGCGGCCGGCGAACACAACCAGAGCCAGGCCTCGCAGATGATATTGGGCAGCAGCTACGACGTGCTGTCGGCGGCCGTGCTGCGCGAATGGAAGATCCCCGACGTCATCGTCCGCTCGCTGAGCACGCTGCCACCGGGTCCGCAGAAGCTCGCCGTCAACCGCCAGGAGTGGATGCGCCAGGTGGCCACCTTCAGCATCGACGCCGCCAAGCTGCTGGGGCGGCCGGGCGAGGCGGCCGAGACGCCGGAGGCGCGCGCGCTGCTGGCGCGCTTCGGCGTGGCGCTGGCGGTTGACCAGGCGCTGCTGCGCAAGCTGTTCGAGACGGTGCGCGCGGAAATGGCCAGCCTGCTCGAAAGCATGAACCTGGCGCCGCAGGCGGAAGACGACGGCGAGGGCGGCCTGCCCAACGTGCTGGTGCTGGCGACGATGGACGCCGGCGACGCCGGCAAGGACGCCGCCTATCCGAGCGGCAAGCCGACCAACGCCCGCGAACTGTTGCTGGCCGGGGTGCAGGAGGTGACGCAGATGCGCGCCGGCGGCCAGTGCAAGATGAACGAGCTGATCCAGACGGTGCTGGAGACGCTGTACCGCAGCATGGGCTTCCGCTACGCCACGGTGTGCCTGAAGGACGCCAGGAGCGGCCTGTACCGCGCGCGCCTGTCGTTTGGCGAACGGCACGCCGAACGCCAGGCCGGCTTCCAGTTCCCGATCGCCCCGGCCAACGACCTGTTCCACCTGGCGATGGAAAACGAGGCCGACCTGATGATCGCCGACGCCGGCGCGCAAAAGATCCGCGACCTGCTGCCGCCGTGGCACCGGGCGCTGCTGCCGGACGCCCGCAGCTTCATCGTGCTGCCGCTGGTGGTGCAGTCGGTGCAACTGGGGCTGTTCTACGCCGACCGCATCCACCCGGCGCCGGAGGGTGTGCCGCCGGACGAGGCCTCGCTGATCCGCGCGCTGAAGGGGCAGGTGCTGGTGGCGCTGGCGCCGTGAGCGAGGTGTCGCAGGTCGGGCCAGGCCCGATGGGCTAAGTAAGCCGGCCTGCGAAAAGCCGCGCAAAAAAGAAATAGTAATATTTTTAATCTTGCCCTTGCAGATTCGCCGAACCGAGGCTTATAATCACGCCCCGAAGCAGCCAACTTCTTCTTACTCCGCAGCAGCATCAGCGGAGTTGGTTGACAGATGTGTTTGAATGCTTCATACTCTGCGGTTCCTCGCGGAGGGGTGGCCGAGTGGTTAAAGGCGGCAGACTGTAAATCTGCTCACTATGTGTACGCTGGTTCGAATCCAGCCCCCTCCACCAAGTTTTTGCAAGGCAGACTGAGTAGTGGAAGTGAACGATACTCGCGGGTGTAGCTCAATGGTAGAGCAGAAGCCTTCCAAGCTTACGACGAGGGTTCGATTCCCTTCACCCGCTCCAGTGCCCTTCAGATGCTCGGTTTGCATCGCGCGCATGACAAAGCCCTTGTAGCTCAGTGGTAGAGCACTCCCTTGGTAAGGGAGAGGCCACGTGTTCGATCCACGTCAAGGGCACCAGAATTCGTAGTATCAGCAACAGAATAGCAACAGCAGCATATTCAACCAGACCGTCGGGCGTGTGCCTGAGCAATCTAATCAAATCATTAGGAGTTCAAAATGGCAAAAGGTAAATTCGAACGGACCAAGCCGCACGTCAACGTCGGCACCATTGGCCACGTCGACCACGGTAAAACCACCCTGACGGCTGCTATCGCAACCGTGCTGGCGAAGAAATTCGGCGGCGAAGCCAAAGCATACGACCAGATCGATGCGGCGCCGGAAGAAAAAGCGCGCGGTATCACCATCAACACCGCCCACGTCGAGTACGAAACCGCAGCGCGCCACTACGCTCACGTTGACTGCCCAGGCCACGCCGATTACATCAAAAACATGATCACCGGCGCAGCGCAGATGGACGGCGCGATCCTGGTGTGCTCCGCAGCTGACGGCCCAATGCCACAGACCCGCGAACACATCCTGCTGGCCCGCCAAGTTGGCGTTCCATACATCATCGTGTTCCTGAACAAATGCGACCTGGTCGATGACGCCGAGTTGCTGGAACTGGTTGAAATGGAAGTGCGCGAGCTGTTGTCGAAATACGACTTCCCAGGCGACGACGTGCCTATCATCAAAGGTTCGGCACGTATGGCGCTGGAAGGCGTTGAGGGCGAAATGGGCGTTGACGCGGTTATGCGTCTGGCCGATGCGCTCGACACCTACATCCCTACGCCAGAGCGCGCAGTCGACGGTGCATTCCTGATGCCAGTCGAAGACGTGTTCTCGATCTCGGGTCGCGGCACCGTTGTGACCGGTCGTATCGAGCGCGGTATCGTCAAAGTCGGCGAAGAAATCGAAATCATCGGCATCACCGACACCGTCAAAACCACTTGCACCGGCGTGGAAATGTTCCGCAAGCTGCTGGACCAGGGTATGGCCGGCGACAACGTTGGTTTGCTGTTGCGCGGTACCAAGCGCGAAGACGTGCAGCGCGGTCAAGTGTTGGCCAAGCCGGGTTCGATCAAGCCACATAACCACTTCACCGGCGAGATCTATGTCTTGTCGAAAGACGAAGGCGGCCGCCATACGCCGTTCTTCAACAACTATCGTCCCCAGTTCTACTTCCGTACAACGGACGTGACCGGTTCGATCGAGTTGCCAGCAGACAAAGAAATGGTCATGCCAGGCGATAACGTGTCGATCACCGTCAAGTTGATCAACCCGATCGCCATGGAAGAAGGTTTGCGCTTTGCTATTCGTGAAGGTGGTCGTACCGTCGGCGCCGGCGTGGTTGCAAAAATTCTCGCTTAAGAATACTCTGTCCTTCCACTCGGGGTGTCCCGGGTGGTAGAATAGCGGGATTCTTCTCAAGTTTTACGTAGGGACGTAGCTCAATTGGCAGAGCGTCGGTCTCCAAAACCGAAGGTTGGGGGTTCGATGCCCTCCGTCCCTGCCACCGTTCTGGTGCAGGGCACCGAAAGTAAAAAAAGTATGTCTAATCAATCCGTGCAAACCGTTAGCACGTCGAATGACAAGATGAAAATCGTATTGGCAGTAGTGGCCGCGATTGCAGGAGTAGTCGGGTTTTATTACCTGAACAACCAGCCAGCTCTGGTGCGCGCAGCCGCACTCGTAGCTGGTTTGGCTATTTCTGTCGGCATCTTGTGGACTTCGACGACCGGCCGTGAATTCCTGAATTTCGCCAAAGAAGCAGTGCGCGAAACGAAAAAAGTGGTGTGGCCTACACGCAAAGAAGCGTCGCAAATTACGGCTATCGTATTTGCCTTCGTTTTGGTGATGGCAATCTTCCTCTGGGGCACGGATAAGTTGCTTGAGTTTTTGTTGTACGACTTGATTCTGGGTGTAGGTAAATAAATGAGCGAAAACGTGCAAGACGATGTGCCGGGCGATGTCCCGGCATCCGATGTTGGTGCGGCACCGCTGAGCGTGCCAGTCAGCAACAAGCGCTGGTATGTCGTGCACGCCTATTCCGGTATGGAAAAAAGTGTGATGCGCGCGTTGACCGAGCGCGTCGAGCGCGCCGGCATGCAAGACCAGTTTGGCCAGATCCTGGTGCCGATCGAGGAAGTGGTCGAAGTCAAGAACGGCGTCAAGTCGGTCACCGAGCGTCGTTTCTTCCCGGGCTACGTGCTGGTTGAAATGGAAATGACGGACGAGACCTGGCATTTGGTCAAGAACACCAGCAAGGTCACCGGCTTTATCGGTGGCAAGTCGAACAAGCCGACGCCGATTCCCGCGCGCGAAATCGACAAGATCATGCAGCAAATGCAAGAGGGCATCGAGAAGCCGCGTCCGAAGACGCTGTACGAAGTGGGCGAGCAGGTGCGTATCAAGGATGGTCCGTTCACCGACTTCAACGGCAACGTCGAAGAAGTCAACTACGAGAAATCCAAGGTGCGCGTCTCGGTCACCATTTTCGGCCGCGCCACCCCGGTAGAGCTGGAATTCGGCCAAGTCGAAAAAGTATAAGTAGTGTGCGGCAAGCGCCCATCCGGAGCGTCGCAAGGTTCCGCGAAATCCGGTCAGAGGAGCCCCGCCAGGGCAACATCGGCGGGGCGCTACTACTCAATCCAAGATAGGAGCCATCATGGCAAAGAAAATCATTGGTTTTATCAAGCTGCAAGTTCCAGCTGGTAAAGCAAACCCATCCCCACCAATCGGTCCAGCACTGGGTCAGCGCGGTCTGAACATCATGGAATTCTGCAAAGCGTTCAACGCGCAGACCCAAGGCGTTGAGCCAGGCATGCCAATCCCAGTCGTGATCACCGCGTTCGCAGACAAGTCCTTCACCTTCGTGATGAAGACGCCTCCTGCAACGTACCTGATCAAAAAAGCTGCAGCGATCACCAAAGGTTCGCCGAAGCCACATACCGACAAAGTCGGTAAGTTGACCCGCGCACAAGCTGAAGAAATCGCTAAATTGAAATCGCCGGATCTGACCGCTGCCGACATGGATGCCGCAGTGCGCACCATCGCCGGTTCCGCGCGTTCGATGGGCATCACGGTAGAGGGTGTGTAATGGCTAAGTTATCCAAACGTATCAAGGCTTTCAAAGCCAAAGTCGACCGCACCAAGGCTTACGAGTTCGACAGCGCCGTCGCTCTGATCAAAGAGTGCGCTACCGCCAAGTTCAATGAATCGATCGACGTATCGGTACAACTGGGTGTGGATCCGAAGAAATCGGACCAAGTCGTCCGCGGTTCCGTCGTGCTGCCAGCTGGCACCGGCAAATCGGTTCGCGTTGCTGTGTTCGCAACCGGCGAAAAAGCCGAGCAGGCTAAAGCCGCCGGCGCCGACATCGTTGGTATGGAAGACCTGGCCGAGTCGATCAAAGCCGGTAACATGCCTTTCGATATCGTCATCGCTTCGCCAGACACCATGCGTATCGTCGGTACCCTGGGTCAGATCCTGGGCCCACGCGGCCTGATGCCTAACCCGAAGGTTGGTACTGTTACTCCTGACGTCGCTACCGCCGTGAAAAACGCGAAAGCCGGTCAAGTCCAATACCGTACCGACAAATCCGGTATCATCCACGCAACGATCGGCCGCAAGTCGTTCGCTGATGCGGACCTGAAATCGAACTTGGTCGCACTGATCGAAGCGCTGAACAAAGCCAAGCCAGCATCGAGCAAGGGTGTTTACCTGCGCAAGGTCTCGCTGTCGTCGACCATGGGCGCTGGCGTCCGTGTCGACCAGGCTAGCCTGGCTGCTTAAGTAAGAAATGAAGTCCGGCCGTGTCCCCGCGACACGGCCGGCGAATCTTTGGGCTGGTGTCGTCGTGTTCCGCACGGCGGCGCCGGACAATCAAAGACCGTTGGGCCGAGTGTGACAACACGTGCATGAGGTTAATCGCCGCCGCGCAAGCGGGGGCGCCCAACGCAGATGGTGTACCCGAACAAGTTTTGTAGTCCTCATGCTGCGTGAATGTAACCGCTCAGTTTTTGAACTTCTTAACTTCGGACGCCGTGTTCGAACCGATGCGAGGCGCTCAACCACTCGGTTGTGATTGCCGAACATCATTTAAGGAGGTTGACCGTGAGTCTCAATCTGAATGACAAAAAGGCCGTAGTCGCCGAAGTTTCCGCGCAAGTAGCAGCAGCGCAAACTATCGTCGTGGCCGAATATCGTGGCATCCAGGTTGGTCACTTGACGCAACTGCGTGCTAAAGCGCGTGCCCAAGGCGTATACCTGCGTGTGTTGAAAAACACATTGGCTCGTCGCGCCGTCGAAGGCACCGCGTTCGCTAGCCTCGCCGATTCCATGACCGGTCCGTTGATCTACTCGATCTCGGAAGACGCCGTTGCAGCAGCCAAAGTCATCGCTGACTTCGCTAAAACCAACGACAAACTGGTCATCACGGCAGGTAACTTCGCCGGCAAACCGCTTGATAAAGCGGCTGTCGTAGCGTTGGCTAGCATTCCTAGCCGTGAAGTCCTCATCGCGCAGTTGTTGGGCGTTATGCTGGCTCCGGTGTCGGGCTTTGCACGTGGTCTGGCTGCCCTGGCAGCGAAAAAAGATGCTGAATCCGCCGCCCCTGCCGTTGAAGCAGCCGCAGCGGAAGAAGCGCCAGTCGAAGCTTAATTGCCTCGACGCTTTTTTCTCGCAGTACCAATCTGATGTAACTTACGTAATAAATTTAGGAGTTTCAAAATGGCAATTAGCAAAGACGATATCCTGGAAGCAGTTAGCGCCATGTCCGTAATGGACCTGAACGACCTGGTTAAAGCATTCGAAGAAAAATTCGGCGTGTCGGCAGCAGCAATGTCGTCGGGCGGCCCAGCAGCTGGCCCAGCGGCCGTTGTTGAAGAGCAGACCGAATTCAACGTCATCCTGGACAGCTTCGGCGCTAACAAAGTTGGCGTCATTAAAGCAGTTCGCGAAATCACCGGCCTGGGCTTGAAAGAAGCTAAAGACCTGGTCGATGGCGCACCAAAAACTGTGAAAGAAGCAGTGTCGAAAGCGGACGCTGAAGCAGCACAGAAGAAACTGGTAGAAGCCGGCGCAACCGCTTCGATCAAGTAATAGTATTACCGGCGGCAGTTCGCGCCCGAGTCAAAGTCTGTGGTTTTCCTGTTAAAGGGAAAAACCCGGCTTTGGCTCCTTTGTCGTCTTTGTCGTATTTGTATTCGTCATGTTGTTTCGATTCAAGCCGGAAAGTAGAGCCTTGAGGTTTCGTCTGTGTCACACGCAGCCGCGATGTTGCTTCTGAGCACTTGCAAAACCTGAATTTTCTATCCTTTCTGTCACTCACGGAGTGTCCATGCACTACTCATTTACTGAGAAGAAACGCATTCGCAAGTCATTCGCGAAGCGCGCCAACGTTCACCACGTTCCGTTCCTGCTGGCGACCCAGCTCGAGTCCTATCATAGCTTTTTGCAGGAAGACATTGCACCGTCTACCCGTAAAAACGATGGCTTGCAGTCCGCCTTCACCTCGATTTTCCCTATCGTGTCGCACAATGGTTTTGCGCGCCTCGAATTCTTGTCGTACGTCCTGGGCGACCCCGCCTTTGACGTCAAAGAATGCCAACAGCGCGGACTGACCTTCGCTTCGCCGCTGCGCGCCAAGGTGCGCCTGGTGATTCTGGACAAGGAATCGCCGACCAAGCCGGTCGTCAAGGAAATGAAAGAACAAGAAGTCTACATGGGCGAATTGCCGCTCATGACGACCACCGGTTCCTTCGTTATCAACGGCACCGAGCGCGTCATCGTGTCGCAGTTGCACCGCTCCCCGGGCGTGTTCTTCGAACACGACCGCGGCAAGACCCACTCGTCGGGCAAGCTGTTGTTCTCCGCGCGTATCATTCCTTACCGCGGTTCGTGGCTGGACTTCGAGTTCGACCCGAAAGACATCCTGTTCTTCCGCGTCGACCGCCGCCGCAAAATGCCCGTGACGATCTTGCTCAAGGCAATCGGCATGTCGCACGAGCAGATCCTGGCCAACTTCTTTGTCTTCGACAATTTCAACCTGCGCTCCGAAGGCGCGGAAATGGAATTCGTCTCCGAGCGTCTGCGCGGCGAAGTGGCGCGTTTCGACATCGTCGACAAGTCGGGCAAGACGCTGGTGCTGAAAGACAAGCGTATCAACGCCAAGCACGTGCGCGATATCGAAGCGGCTGGCATCAAGCACATCTCCGTGCCTGAAGACTACCTGCTGGGCCGCGTGCTGGCCAAGAACATCGTCGACGCCGACACCGGCGAAGTGGTCGCCTCGGCCAACGACGAGCTGACCGAAGACCTGTTGGGTCGTCTGCGCGAAGCGCACATCAGCGAAATCCAGACGCTGTACACGAACGACCTGGACCAGGGCGCCTACATTTCGCAAACCCTGCGCATCGACGACACCGCCGACCAGATGGCCGCGAAAGTGGCGATCTACCGCATGATGCGTCCAGGCGAGCCGCCGACCGAAGATTCGGTCGAGGCGCTGTTTAACGGCCTGTTCTACAATTCGGACCGTTACGACCTGTCGGCCGTGGGCCGCATGAAGTTCAACCGCCGCATTGGCCGCGATGAACTGACCGGCGCCATGACGCTGTCGAACGAAGACGTGCTGGCCGTGATCAAGATCCTGGTGGAACTGCGCAATGGCCGCGGCGAAGTCGACGATATCGATCACCTGGGTAACCGCCGCGTACGTTGCGTCGGCGAACTGGCCGAAAACCAGTTCCGCGCCGGCCTGGTGCGCGTCGAGCGCGCCGTCAAGGAACGCCTCGGCCAAGCCGAAGCCGACAACCTGATGCCGCACGACCTGATCAATTCGAAGCCGATTTCGGCCGCGATCCGCGAGTTCTTCGGTTCGTCGCAGTTGTCGCAGTTTATGGATCAGACCAATCCATTGTCGGAAATTACCCACAAGCGCCGCGTATCGGCGCTGGGACCCGGCGGTCTGACCCGCGAACGCGCCGGCTTCGAGGTGCGCGACGTGCATCCGACCCACTACGGCCGCGTCTGTCCGATCGAGACGCCCGAGGGTCCGAACATTGGTCTGATCAACTCGCTGGCACTGTACGCCCGCTTGAATGAATACGGCTTCCTGGAAACCCCGTACCGCAAGGTCGAAGGCTCCAAGATCACCGACCAGATCGATTACCTGTCCGCCATTGAAGAAGGCCGCTACATCATCGCCCAGGCGAACGCGACCATCGACAAGAGCGGCACCTTGTCCGATGAACTGGTTTCCGCGCGTGAAGCCGGCGAAACGATCTTGGTATCCCCAGAGCGCATCCAGTACATGGACGTTGCGCCGGGCCAGATCGTCTCCGTCGCCGCGTCGCTGATTCCGTTCCTTGAACACGATGATGCGAACCGCGCTTTGATGGGTGCCAACATGCAGCGCCAGGCCGTGCCTTGCCTGCGTCCTGAAAAGGCGCTGGTCGGTACCGGTATCGAACGCACCGTGGCGGTCGACTCGGGTACCACCGTGCAGGCCCTGCGCGGCGGTATCGTCGACTACATCGATGCGGGCCGCGTCGTCATTCGTGTCAACGATGACGAAGCGACCGCCGGCGAAGTCGGTGTGGATATCTACAACCTGATCAAGTACACCCGTTCGAACCAGAACACCAACATCAACCAACGTCCTATCGTCAAGGTTGGCGACCGCGTCTCGAAGCGCGACGTCATCGCCGACGGCGCATCGACCGACTTGGGCGAGTTGGCCCTGGGCCAGAACATGACCGTGGCGTTTATGCCATGGAATGGTCTGAACTTCGAAGATTCGATCCTGATCTCGGAAAACGTCGTCAAGGACGACCGCTACACCTCGATTCATATCGAAGAGTTGTCGGTGGTTGCGCGCGACACCAAGCTGGGCGCGGAAGAAATCACCCGCGACATTTCGAACCTGGCCGAGAACCAACTGGCCCGTCTGGACGAGTCCGGTATCGTCTACATCGGCGCGGAAGTCCAGGCTGGCGACACCCTGGTCGGCAAAGTGACGCCAAAAGGCGAAACCCAGCTGACGCCTGAAGAGAAGCTGCTGCGCGCGATTTTCGGCGAAAAAGCGTCGGACGTGAAAGACACCTCGCTGCGCGTGCCTTCCGGCATGATCGGCACCGTCATCGACGTCCAGGTGTTCACCCGCGAGGGCATCGTCCGCGACAAGCGCGCCCAGCAGATTATCGATGACGAATTGAAGCGTTTCCGCCTCGATTTGAACGACCAGATGCGTATTGTCGAGGGCGATGCCTTCCAGCGTCTGGAAAAAATGCTGATCGGCAAAGTCGTCAACGGCGGCCCTAAAAAGCTGGCCAAGGGCGCCAAGATCACCAAGGAATACCTGGCCGATCTGGACAAATACCACTGGTTCGACATCCGCCCGGCGGACGACGACGCGGCGGTAGCGCTGGAAGCGATCAAAGAATCGATCAACGAGAAGCGCCACCAGTTCGACCTGGCCTTCGAAGAGAAGCGCAAGAAGCTGACCCAGGGAGATGAACTGCAACCTGGCGTGCAGAAAATGGTCAAAGTGTATCTGGCCGTGAAACGCCGCCTGCAATCGGGCGACAAGATGGCGGGTCGCCATGGTAACAAGGGTGTGGTTTCCCGTATTGTTCCCGTGGAAGACATGCCGTACATGGCCGACGGCACGCCGGCCGACGTGGTGCTGAATCCGTTGGGCGTTCCTTCGCGCATGAACGTCGGTCAGATCCTCGAGACTCACTTGGGCTGGGCAGCCAAGGGTCTGGGTATCCGCATCGGCGAAATGTTGAAGGCGCACACGCAGGCCGTGGAAATGCGCAAGTACCTGACCGTGATCTACAATGAAAACGGCCGCGCCGAAGACCTCGACGCCTTCGACGACGAAGAGATCATGAAGCTGGCGGAAAACCTGAAAAAGGGCGTGCCGTTCGCGACCCCGGTGTTTGACGGCGCCAATGAAGAGGAAATCCGCCGCATGCTGGACCTGGCGTATCCGGACGACATCGCCAAGAACTTGGGCATGACACCGTCCAAGAACCAGGTGACGATGTATGACGGCCGCACCGGCGAAGCGTTCGAGCGCAAGGTTACCGTTGGCGTGATGCACATGTTGAAACTGCATCACTTGGTTGATGACAAGATGCACGCCCGTTCGACCGGCCCTTACTCGCTGGTAACGCAGCAGCCACTGGGCGGTAAAGCCCAGTTCGGTGGCCAGCGTTTCGGTGAGATGGAAGTGTGGGCCCTGGAAGCTTACGGCGCATCGTACGTGCTGCAAGAGATGTTGACTGTCAAGTCAGATGACGTGAACGGCCGTACCAAGGTGTACGAAAACCTGGTCAAGGGCGACCATGTGATCGACGCCGGTATGCCGGAATCCTTCAACGTGTTGGTGAAGGAAATCCGTTCGCTGGGTATTGATATCGACCTCGAAAGAAACTGATAACGAGAAACCCTCGACTATTGGTTTGTGATGGAGCCGCCCGGCAGGGAAACCTCGCCGGGCAACTTCGTCTCAGAAATGAAATTTAATCACCTGGAGTGATACATGAAAGCACTGCTCGATCTATTCAAGCAAGTTCAGCAAAACGAAACGTTCGACGCGATCAAAATTGGTCTGGCGTCGCCCGAGAAAATCCGTTCGTGGTCCTACGGCGAAGTAAAAAAGCCGGAAACCATCAACTACCGCACCTTCAAGCCTGAGCGCGACGGCCTGTTCTGCGCCAAGATTTTTGGTCCTATCAAGGACTACGAGTGCCTGTGCGGCAAGTACAAGCGCCTGAAACACCGCGGCGTGATCTGCGAAAAGTGCGGCGTCGAAGTGACGCTGGCGAAAGTGCGCCGCGAGCGCATGGGCCACATCGAGCTGGCCTCGCCGACCGCCCACATCTGGTTCCTGAAGTCGCTGCCGTCGCGCCTGGGTATGGTGCTGGACATGACGCTGCGGGACATCGAACGCGTGTTGTACTTTGAAGCGTACGTCGTGACCGATCCCGGCATGACCCCGCTGAAAAAATGCCAGATCATGTCGGAAGACGACTACGCCGCCAAGTACGAAGAGTACGGCGACGACTTCACCGCCTTCATGGGCGCCGAAGGTATCCGTGAACTGCTGCGCTCGATCGACATCCACCGCGATGCCGAAACCCTGCGCGTGGAACTGAAGGAATCGAAGTCCGAAGCGAAGATCAAGAAATACGCCAAGCGCCTGAAGGTCTTGGAAGCGTTCCAGCGTTCGGGCATCAAGCCGGACTGGATGATCATGGAAGTGCTGCCGGTGCTGCCGCCCGAGCTGCGTCCGCTGGTACCGCTGGACGGCGGCCGCTTCGCGACCTCCGACCTGAACGACCTGTATCGCCGCGTCATCAACCGCAACAACCGCCTGAAACGCCTGATGGAGCTGCGCGCTCCAGAGATCATCACGCGCAACGAAAAGCGCATGCTGCAAGAAGCGGTCGATTCGTTGCTGGACAACGGCCGTCGCGGCAAAGCGATGACCGGCGCCAACAAGCGTCCGCTGAAATCGCTGGCTGAAATGATCAAGGGTAAGGGCGGCCGTTTCCGTCAGAACTTGTTGGGTAAACGCGTCGATTACTCGGGTCGTTCCGTCATCGTCGTGGGTCCGCAATTGAAACTGCACCAGTGCGGCTTGCCGAAACTGATGGCCTTGGAACTGTTCAAACCGTTCATTTTCAACAAGCTTGAACTGATGGGCCTGGCGACCACGATCAAGGCCGCCAAGAAGCTCGTCGAGATCCAGGAACCGGTGGTCTGGGACATCCTGGAAGACGTGATCCGCGAACATCCGATCATGTTGAACCGCGCGCCAACCTTGCATCGCCTGGGTATCCAGGCCTTCGAGCCGGTGCTGATTGAAGGCAAGGCGATCCAGCTGCATCCGCTGGTCTGCGCCGCGTTCAACGCCGACTTCGACGGCGATCAAATGGCGGTCCACGTTCCACTGTCGATCGAAGCGCAGATGGAAGCGCGTACGCTGATGCTGGCGTCGAACAACATTCTGTTCCCGTCGAACGGCGAACCGTCGATCGTGCCTTCGCAGGATATCGTGTTGGGTCTGTACTACGCGACCCGCGAAGCGATCAACGCGAAGAACGAAGGGATGATGTTCCCCGACGTGTCCGAAGTGATCCGCGCCTACGACAACAAGGAAGTCGAACTGACGACCCGCGTGACCGTGCGTATCACCGAGTACCCGAAGGACGCCGAAACGGGCGAGTTCGTGAAAACGATCACCCGCTACGAAACGACCATCGGCCGCGCCATCCTGTCGGAAATCCTGCCGAAGGGCCTGCCTTTCTCGGTGCTGAACCGCGCGCTGAAAAAGAAAGAAATTTCCAAGCTGATCAACACATCCTTCCGTAAGTGCGGCCTGCGCGCGACGGTGGTGTTCGCCGACAAGCTGATGCAGTCGGGCTTCCGCCTGGCAACCCGCGCCGGTATCTCGATCTGCGTCGACGACATGCTGGTACCGCCGCAAAAAGTCACGCTGATCGCGGCCGCCGAACAAGAAGTCAAACAGATCGAACAGCAATACGCGTCCGGTCTGGTCACCGCCGGCGAGCGTTACAACAAGGTCGTCGATATCTGGGGCAAAACCTCGGACGAAGTCGGCAAGGCCATGATGGACCAGCTCAAAGTCGAAGACGTGATCCGCCGCGACGGCACCAAGTCGACGCAGGAATCGTTCAACGCCATTTACATGATGGCCGACTCCGGCGCGCGCGGTTCCGCAGCCCAGATTCGCCAGTTGGCCGGTATGCGTGGTCTGATGGCGAAACCGGATGGCTCGATTATCGAAACGCCGATTACCGCGAACTTCCGCGAAGGTCTGAACGTTTTGCAGTACTTCATTTCGACCCACGGTGCGCGTAAAGGTCTGGCCGATACCGCGCTGAAAACCGCGAACTCGGGTTACCTGACCCGTCGTCTGGTCGACGTGACGCAAGATTTGGTGGTGATCGAAGACGATTGCGGCACCATGAACGGCGCGCTGATGAAGGCGCTGGTTGAAGGTGGTGAAGTCATCGAAGCGCTGCGCGACCGTATCCTGGGCCGCGTTACCGTGCACGATGTCGTCCATCCTGAAACCCAGGAAACCCTGTACGAAGCCGGCTCGCTGCTGGACGAAGACATGGTCGAGGAAATCGAGCGCCTGTCGATCGACGAAGTCAAAGTCCGCACCCCGCTCACTTGCGACACCCGCTTCGGCTTGTGCGCAATGTGCTACGGCCGCGACCTTGGCCGCGGCTCGATGGTCAACGCCGGCGAAGCCGTCGGTGTGGTGGCGGCGCAGTCGATTGGTGAGCCGGGTACCCAGCTGACCATGCGTACCTTCCACATTGGTGGTGCGGCGTCGCGTGCGGCGGTGGCATCGTCGGTGGAAGCGAAATCGAACGGTACCATCCGCTTCACGGCAACCATGCGTTACGTTACCAACGGCAAGGGCGCGCAAATCGTCATTTCCCGTTCGGGCGAAGTGCTGATTACCGACGACCACGGTCGTGAGCGCGAGCGTCATAAAGTGCCGTACGGCGCGACCCTGATCGTCAAGGACGGCATGGTCATCAAGGCCGGCACCGCCCTGGCAACATGGGATCCGCTGACCCGTCCTATCATTACCGAGTACGCCGGTCTGGTGCGCTTTGAGAATGTGGAAGAAGGCGTCACCGTGGCCCGTCAGGTCGATGAAGTCACCGGTCTGTCGACTTTGGTCGCGATCGATGCGAAACGTCGCGGTTCCTTGACCAAAACGCTGCGTCCACAGGTCAAACTGTTGAACGAAGCGGGCGAAGAAGTGAAGATCGCCGGCACCGAACATTCGGTGGCGATCGGCTTCCAAGTCGGCGCGCTGATCATGGTCAAAGACGGCCAGGCAGTGTCGGTCGGTGAAGTGCTGGCGCGTATCCCTACCGAATCGCAGAAGACGCGCGATATTACCGGGGGTCTGCCGCGGGTTGCCGAGCTGTTCGAAGCGCGTTCGCCGAAAGACGCCGGTATGCTGGCGGAAGTCACGGGTACGGTTGCGTTCGGTAAAGAAACCAAGGGTAAGCAGCGTCTGGAAATCACGGACATGGACGGCAACAAGCATGAGTTCTTGATTACCAAGGACAAACAAGTGCTGGTGCATGACGGCCAAGTCGTGAACAAGGGCGAGATGATCGTGGACGGCCCGGCCGATCCGCAAGACATCCTGCGCCTGCTGGGTATCGAAGCGTTGGCGCGTTACATCGTCGACGAAGTGCAGGACGTGTATCGTCTGCAGGGCGTGAAGATCAATGACAAGCACATCGAAGTGATCGTGCGTCAGATGCTGCGTCGCGTTCAGATCGTCAACGCCGGCGACACCAACTACATCGTTGGCGAGCAGGTTGAGCGTTCGGAACTGCTGGACGAAAACGACCGTATGAACGCCGGCAACAAGATCGCCGCAACCTACGAAAACGTACTGCTGGGTATTACCAAGGCATCGTTGTCGACCGATTCGTTCATCTCGGCCGCTTCGTTCCAGGAAACCACCCGCGTGCTGACGGAAGCTGCGATCATGGGCAAGCGCGACGGTCTGCGCGGCTTGAAGGAAAACGTCATCGTCGGCCGCCTGATACCAGGCGGTACCGGTCTGGCCTTCCATCGCGCCCGCAAGGAAAAAGAAGCGTGGGAAGTCGAAGAGCGCAATGCGCTGTTGCTCGCCGAGAAGGCCGCAATGGCCGGCGAAGCGGCGGAAGCCTTGCAGGACATCGAAGAGCAACAACACGGCGGCGAAGCGTAATCCAGCTTTAATCGCATAGAAAACGGCACCAGGGAGCAATCCTCGGTGCCGTTTTTTTATGCCTGAACATATTCTGGAATGGTGGACGTTACGTCACGCGGCTTCGGCGGTGGAATCATTAAAACCCACGGCGTAATCCGGGGGGGAGACCTTAAACTCTGACCCCGGCTCTTTGCCTTGGGTTGATGTTTAAAGTCGCCGGCCCGCTAATGTAAGAATATCGAAATCGAACTGCGATCCTTAAAGCCATTAGTTTTTTCCGGCAGGTAGGATAGAATTTTCGCGAATAAACAAAAATTACTGGAATATATGGCGGAAGCTTTATTTGAGGATGGTTTCCATATTTCTGCTTAACGCACCAAAATATTCGCCACATATATATATGTTGTTGCTGACCCTTCTTTAACGTTGCTGAACCACCGCTCGCCTCCTTACGGGGTTCGGCGATCTCCGGCGTGGTGATGACCTACGCTGCCACGATCGGCTGGAAGGTGTGGTATCCACGCCCTGTCGGGACGTGGCGTGTAAGTCAATATTTGGCATAACTGTGCTAAGATTTGGTTCATGATTGCCCAAGCCCTCTTCACTCCAGCACAGCAAAAACTCCTCGGGCTGCTCTTCGTGCGCGTCAACGAGGGCTTCCACTTGAACGAAATTATGCGCCTGACCGGTTTGGGCAGCGCGTCGGCCCAGCGCGAGTTGCGGCGCCTGCACGACTCCGGCTTGATCACGTCCGAGCGTATCGGCAATGTGCGGCGTTTTTGGCCGAACAAGGAAAGCTTGGTGTATCCAGAGTTAAGCGGACTGGTGCAAAAACCTTCGGCCTGATTGGCGTGCTGCATGGAACCTTGGCACCCTTGTCGAAACAGATTCGGATCGCTTTTGTTTATGGCGCAACCGCAAAAGGACAGGATGCGGCGGGCAGTAATATCGATTTGTTGTTGATAGGCGACGATACCAATTATGGTGATTTGCTGTCTAGCCTTGCGCCCGGGGAACGGATGTTGAGGCGGAAGATTAATCCCAATCTGTATTCGATTGCCGACTTTAAACGGCGCCTGCGCGAGGAACAACCGTTTTTGACGCAGGTATTGCAGCAACCTAAAATATATGGTGACTGTTCAGCCGCTATGCGGCAAGCGGGATAGGATTACCGTTGAAGGCCCGGAGCAGAACCTCAAGCATGCCATGGCCTTGCTTGCGTAG
>NZ_JBJXIB010000020.1:0-53413 GCF_046115965.1 Janthinobacterium sp. CG_23.3
CTATCCAAAACACGCAAAGCCAGGCCGAAGCCGCACAAGCACATGGCCCAAAAACCATGTTAAAAGGTTGGAAAATCCTTAACTTGGGTGGATTGCAGGCAGCCCCCGCGCCACCATGCCGTCGCTGGTGCGGCGCGCCATCGCAACGAACTGGCTGGCCAGACGCGGTCTTTCGGCGACTTCTACGTCGCCCTCTGATGACGGCGTCCTAAATGCAGACAACTAACTAAGCCAAGCCGGCAAACACATGCTCGATATAAATGTATAAAATATTTAGCTTTCGCTTGGAAAATATTTTTATGTTTTCCCTGAAATGTTTATATGAATTTAACTGGCAGACAGGACCATTTGGATCAAGATCAACCGTTAAACGAGCGCGCATTTCAGGGAACCGGCTCTTAAATTTCTTCAGTCGCCCGCCTTGTGTTTGACTTGCTTCACAAAGGGCTTCGAGTAAAACTTGTTTACTATCCGGAATTTTTTCCAATTGACGCATTCCTGGAACACACTCCAAATTTTCTTTATATCCAACATTTCCTGCAACACGTTTAATTGCCTGTGAATCCGCTAACAGCCAGGTTTCCAACATTTTTAACGGCACTATTGGAATAATTCGTTCCGCATTGACAATATTTAATGCTGAGTACGAAATTTCCTGTTCTCTGACGAGTATTCCCATAGCATCGGCATCTCGGTGCACAAATATTACATCGGAGTGAGGGAAATATTTCTCTAAAACAATGAGCTTATCTCTAACGGAACGACCAACTGCGGACCTAAACAAGCTTAAATCAGGCGCTTCTCCTCTAACCTCAGAAAATCCTTCTTCTATTAAAAGACTTTCGATGTGAGTTACTAAACGCAGGTCCTAAGAGCCTTCGCCTATAATAAGAAAATTTATTTTCATGTTATACAGATCTTTGTTCAATCATCTAAATCAAGCAATATTTGACTACCCTGTGGCAGAGCAAGATAAGCAATAACAGAACCCTTATCTATACACTCAGTACCGGCTCTAGATCGCCAGCTATCTCTTAAACTTTTGCAACGAATGGTTGAGGCTGGCTTTCCATCCAATCCGCGAACCTTAACAATATCGGCATAAATCAGATCGTCTTGCGTTTCCAAGTTTACCAATACAGGAGAATGAGTTGCAATAAGAATTTGCCGCATCGGATTGTCTTCGCCTGCTGATAAAGTTGTATCAACAGCCAATTCTTTGAGCAAAGATAGCATGGCCCCCATTTTAGCTGGATGAATACCATTTTCAGGCTCTTCAAAGCACAAGAGACCTCTGAAATCTGGATCCTCAGCCATAATGCACAAAGCAAGAAAGCGTAACGTCCCATCTGAAAGTGCGCGGGCTGGTAAAAAAGCACCGGAACGTTCTTTGACTTCTACAGTTAACAACTGCCGAACTTGATCAACATCAACTCGAACATCGGAAGTCGGCACAATTTCTGATAGTCGACTCGCCACCCGTGAGTAGACATTTTCGTCGCGGCGATATAACTTGTGAAGAGCTGCGGCTAATCTACCTCCATCTGAGCCGACGCTACCATCTTCATGCATTCGATTTGATCGGCGCATGGCGCTAGGTTCAAGAGAAAGAAAACGCCACGACTGCATCTCCCGTCGTGCAGCTAAAATGGTTGGCCAAACAGCGCTATTTGTATTGGCGATTACAGTCTTAGGGATATTGCGAGCAGGGATTTTTTGAGGTTGGCCGCTGCTACCGCCATCTTGATGCATGTGAATTTCTATAACACCATCATCTAGCACTTGTGTAGAAATAAAACCTGCACCCTTTCGTTTATTTACCACCGCTTGATCGCGAAACAATGCCGCACTAAGTGGGAAATGCAAATAATTTACCGCATCACCTTTTTTTATATGAGTAAGGGTCTGGCGGACAAGATAAAGTCCCATAGAACCAGAGGCCTCTTCCTCCGGATCACGCTTGAGTTCCACTTCATAACGCAGAAAGGTAGAGGTAGCCTGCGATTTTCGACCAAAATCATCAATAATATCTAATGGCACGATCATCTCAACCGCGAGTTTCATGTGTTCTGCCCTATAACTGCCATTGGCCCAAAAAATATCCAACGGCTCAGAAGATACGGAATCGCGCACGGCTAAAGCGGCCTCTACAATAGATTTATCACTAAGCAGCGACAAAAATTTTATAGCATCAAAAATATTTGACTTCCCCACTCCATTCAGACCTGCAATGCAGTTAAAGGCACCAAATGAAACTGAGAAATTAAGGAGATTCTTAAAGCCATGGGCTTCTAATTTGGTTAGCATGTTTACCTTCTATAGAGCCAATTCGTAAGATTATAGTGTAGTTTCCCAAGTAAAATGTCTTATTCTTTCAAGCGACGCCACTATTTTTCATCTGTAAGTTCTATCATAAATACTTTGATGCACGTCAAAGTATTTATTGTCATCCATGAGAGCTGACCTTGAAGGGATGTAATGATGGTGACACAATCTACTGAGATCAGTTCGACGTTCCACTACAATCTATCGTCACCCTCCCCTCAAATTAACCCAAGTCAAGGATTTTAAAAACAAGCCGCGCTTCCGTTGACGACACTACATCTAGTGGCTATTCTCCACCTCAACACCACATCTTGTGTTCATACGGAGCCACAATGTCAGCCACAGCAGCAATTTCCACCCTCAGCAGCATCATCAAGCGCGACGGCAGCTTGCAGCCTTTCGACGCCGGCAAAATCGAGTCGGCGCTGCTGCGCGCCGGCCTGGCCAGCGGCGAGTACGACATCCACGAAGCGGTTTGCCTGGGCGCCAGCGTGCTGCTGCAGCAGGTCGCCGGCCACGGCCGCGACACCGCGCAGATCGAGCAGATCCAGGACGCGGTCGAGGCCGTGCTGTACGACGCCGGCTACCGCCAGACGCTGCGCGCCTTCATCCTCTACCGCGAGCAGCACCACGCGCTGCGGCGCGAGCGCCAGAGCCAGATCGACGTCGAATCGTCGATGAACGAATACCTGAACCAGCTCGACTGGCGCGTCAACGCCAACGCCAACCAGGGTTATTCGCTGGGCGGCCTGATCCTCAACGTCTCGGGCAAGGTCATCGCCAATTACTGGCTGAACCACGTCTATCCGCCGGAAGTCGGCGCCGCCCACCGCAACGCCGACCTGCACATCCACGACCTCGACATGCTGTCGGGCTATTGCGCCGGCTGGTCGCTGCGCACCTTGCTGCACGAGGGTTTGAACGGCGTGCCCGGTAAGATCGAATCGAGCCCGCCGAAGCACATGTCGAGCGCCATCGGGCAGATCGTCAATTTCCTCGGCACGCTGCAAAACGAGTGGGCCGGCGCGCAGGCCTTCAGTTCCTTCGACACCTACATGGCGCCTTATATCCGCAAGGACAATCTGTGCTACGCCGACGTCAAGCAGTACATCCAGGAACTGATCTACAACCTCAACGTGCCGTCGCGCTGGGGCACGCAGACGCCGTTCACCAACCTGACCTTCGACTGGGTCTGCCCGGAGGATTTGCGCGAGCAGGTGCCGCTGATCGGCGGCGTCGAGATGCCGTTCACCTACGGCGACCTGCGCCCCGAGATGGACATGATCAACCGCGCCTATATCGAGATCATGATGGCCGGCGACGCCAAGGGCCGCGTGTTCACCTTCCCCATTCCGACCTACAACATCACCGAGGATTTCGACTGGCACAGCGCCAACGCCGACCTGCTGTTCGAGATGACGGCGCGCTACGGCCTGCCCTACTTCCAAAACTTCATCAACTCGGAGTTGAAGCCGAACATGATCCGCTCGATGTGCTGCCGCCTGCAACTGGACCTGCGCGAATTGCTCAAGCGCGGCAACGGCCTGTTCGGCTCGGCCGAGCAAACCGGCTCGCTCGGCGTGGTGACGATCAACTGCGCCCGCCTGGGCCACCTGTGCCAGGGCGACGAGGCGGCGCTGCTGGCACGCCTGGACGTGCTGCTGGACCTAGGCAAGACCAGCCTGGAGATCAAGCGCAAGGTGATCCAGCGCCACATGGACGACGGCCTGTTCCCCTACACCAAGCGCTACCTCGGCACGCTGCGCAACCATTTTTCGACCTTGGGCGTGAACGGCGTCAACGAGATGGTGCGCAACTTCACCGACGACGCGCACGACATCACCAGCGAGTTCGGCCACGCGCTGGCGATCCGCCTGCTCGACCATGTGCGCGCGCGCATGCTGGCGTTCCAGGATGAAACCGGCCACATGTACAACCTGGAGGCGACGCCGGCCGAGGGCACCACCTACCGTTTCGCCAAGGAGGACCGCAAGCGCTACCCGGGCATCCTGCAGGCGGGGACCAAAGACATGCCGTACTACACCAACTCGTCGCAGTTGCCGGTCGGCTTCACCGACGACCCGTTCGAGGCGCTGGAGCGCCAAGACGATTTGCAGCGCAAGTACACCGGCGGCACCGTGCTGCATTTATACATGACGGAGCCGCTGTCGAGCGCCGACGCCTGCCGCACGCTGGTCAAGCGCGCGCTGAGCCGCTTCCGCCTGCCCTACATCACGGTGACGCCGACGTTTTCGATTTGCCCGCGCCACGGCTACCTGGGCGGCAAGCACGAGTTTTGTCCGAAATGCGATGAGAAAATCATCGCCCGCAAGCGGCGCGAAGGCGCGTCGCCAACCTTAACCACCAAGAAGGAAACAGCATGAACAACCCGAGCCATCCCGTTTTTATCGCGCCGCAAAGCACCACCCTGGCCGATTCCGAGCGCCAGCCGTGCGAAATCTGGACCCGCGTCATGGGGTATCACCGGCCGCTGTCGTCGTTCAACATCGGCAAGAAGGGCGAGTTCCACGAGCGCACCTACTTCGATGAGCAATGTTCGGGCATGATCAGCTAGCATGGGCGCGCGCTTGCTGAAGGTGGGCGGCGTGACCGCGTTCACCGCAACGGACTATCCCGGCCAGTTGGCCGCGGTGGTCTTCGTGCAGGGGTGCCCGTGGCGCTGCGCTTATTGCCACAACCCGCATTTGCAGGCGCGCCCGCCGCGGGGCGCGCTGCATTGGCCGGCGCTGCTGGCCAAGCTGGCGCGCCGCGTCGGCCTGGTCGACGCCGTGGTGTTCAGCGGCGGCGAGCCGACCATGGACCCGGCG
Source organism: Janthinobacterium sp. CG_23.3 (assembly GCF_046115965.1). Taxonomy (NCBI): domain Bacteria; kingdom Pseudomonadati; phylum Pseudomonadota; class Betaproteobacteria; order Burkholderiales; family Oxalobacteraceae; genus Janthinobacterium; species Janthinobacterium sp. CG_23.3. The sequence continues at coordinate 5,154 of NZ_JBJXIB010000020.1, forward strand.
CTGCCCGACGCTATCGCCGAGGTGAAGGCGCTGGGGTTCAAGATTGGCTTGCACACGGCCTGCGTTTACCCAAAACGGTTGGCGGCGGTGCTGCCGCTGGTCGATTGGGTGGGCTTTGATATCAAGGCGCCGTTTGACCGCTATGCCCGCATTACCGGCGTGGCCGACAGCGGCGCGCAGGCGCGCGCCTGCGCCGAGGCAATCATCGCCAGTGGCGTCGAGTACGAGTGCCGCACGACGATTCATCCAAGCTTGCTGGCCGAGGCGGAGGTGCTGGAGCTGGCCGATACCCTGGCCGGCATGGGCGTCGACAATTACGCCTTGCAGATTTTCCGGCCGCAGGGCTGCGGCGACGGCGCCTTGAACGCGGTGGCGACGGCGGGCTATCCGAGCCAGGCCGCGCTGGCGCGCATCGGCGCGCGGTTCGCCCGCTTTACGCTGCGCCGCAACGGCTAGTCGCGTATTTCCGCAGGTCGGATCGGCGCAACGCCTCATCCGGCGCCGGGCCGCCGCCGGCGCCAGTCGGGTTACGCGTTGCGCTACCCCGGCCTACCAATGCCCATTCACCCGGAAATGCCGCTGACGCGCTTTGCCGCGTCCTGGAAGTCGAGGCTGTCCATGGCGCGGTCGAGGGCGGCGGCGTCCGCCGCGTCCAGGCGGACGTGCAGCGCCAGCCGCAGTCCCGCGTACAGCTCGCACGCGGCCAGGTCGCGCTCGGCCAACAGGCGCCGGAAGCGTTGCAGTTGCGCCTCGTCCGCCGTCACGGCGGCATACGCCTGCCCTTCAACCCCTTGTTCGTTCAACCACGCGCGCGCCGCGCTCAGCGTCGCGGCGAATTCCTGCTCGACGCTGAACAGCAGCGCGGCCAGCGCGGCCGGTTCGGCATGGCCATCGCTTAACGCCTCCTCCAGCGCCAGGGCCACGTGCACGAAGCGTTGCGCGCCCAGCGTGCCGATCACGCCGCGCATGGTGTGCAGCAGGCGAACGGCGTCCTCGCTCCGCCCGGCGTTCCACGCCTGGCGCACTTGCGCCAGCCGGTCGGCGCCGTTGTCGGTAACCCGGCGCACCAAATCGGCGGTGTCGCGCAGGTGGGTGGGCTTTCCCTCCGATACCGACAGCAGCGTCGCAACGTTGAACACGCCGCTGCGTTCCACGCCGGCGCGCATCGGCGCCGGCGGCGCCTCGGGCGAACTGTCCGGCAAATGCCGCAGTATCGTGTCGAGCAATTGTTCGACGTCGATCGGCTTGCCGATAAAATCGTTCATGCCCGCCGCGATGCACTGCTCGCGCTCGTATTCCAGGACGCCGGCCGTCATCGCCAGTATCGGCACGCTCAGCCGCAGTTCCTGGCGGATCAGCCGGGTCGCGCTGAAGCCGTCCATGACCGGCATCTGCACGTCCATCAGCACCAGGTCGTAGGCCGCCCCGTTGGCGCGCAACAGCTCCAGCGCGATCTGGCCGTTGTCGGCGACGTCGACGGTGGCGCCGGCGTGCTCCAAAATGCCTTTCGCCACCATTTGGTTGATCGGATTGTCCTCCACCAGCAGCAGGCGCGCGGCCATGCGCCTGTCCATCAGCGGCGTCGGCCTGCGCTCGGTCGCCGTGCCGCCGCGCTGCGTTAGCGCTTCGTGCACGGTGTCGAACAGGCTCGAGGCCGTGACGGGCTTGGTCAGCAGCACGAACGGGTCGTCCGTCGCCTGCTCCTGCAGCAGTTTGCCGCGGCCGAAGGCGCTCGCCATGATCACCACCGGCATCGCCGACGACGGCAGCAGGGTGCGGATCGCCTGCATCGTGGCCGCGCCGTCCATGCCCGGCATGCGCCAGTCGACCAGCACGACGTCGTAGCCGGCGCCGTCCGCTTGCAGCCGGCGGATGCTGTCGAGCGCCTCCGGCCCCGAGGCCACGCTGTCGACGTCCCAGTTCCACGCCCGGATGGTCATGCCCAGATAGGCGCGGCTGGTCGGGTTGTCGTCCACCACCAGCACGCGCAGGCGCCCCAGGTCGGACGACGGCGCGCGCGCGACCCCGCCGGCGGCCAGCGCAAACGGCAGCGTGACGCAAAATTCGCTGCCCTCGCCCGGCGCGCTGCGCAAGGCGACGGTGCCCTGCAACAAGTCGATCAAGCCCTTCGAGATCGTCAGGCCCAGCCCGGTGCCGCCATAGCGGCGCGTGGTCGACGAGTCCGCCTGCGTGAAGGGCGAGAACAGGCGTTCCTGTTGCTCGGCGCTGATGCCGATGCCGGTGTCGCGCACGATGAAGCGCAGCGTGGCGCCGCCGTCGCCCTGCCCGGCCAGTTCCACCAGCACCGACACTTCGCCCTCGTGGGTGAATTTGACGGCGTTGCCGGTCAGGTTGACCAGCACTTGTTGCAGGCGCATGGCGTCGCCCACCAGGGCGTCGGGCACGTCCGGCTGCACGCCGATGGCCAGTTCCAGGTCCCTGTCGCCGGCGCTCACGCTCATGATCGCCGCCACCTCGTGCAGCACCTCGCTCAACTGGAACGGCGCCGGCGACAGTTCCACCTTGCCCGCTTCGATTTTAGAGAAGTCGAGGATGTCGTTGAGTATCACCAGCAGCGAATTGCCGGAGCTGCGGATCATGTCGAGGTAGCGCCGCTGTTCCATCGACAGCCGCGTCGTCCCCATCAGGTGCGCCATGCCCAGCACCGCGTTCATCGGCGTGCGCAGCTCGTGGCTCATGTGCGCCACGAAAGCGCTCTTGGCGCTGTTGGCCAGTTGCGCCTGTTCCATGGCGACCCGCACGTCCTGTTCGGCGCGCTTTTTCTCGGTAACGTCGCGCACGATGCCGACGAACAGGCCGCGCCCCTGGATTTCAATGGCGTTGACGGCCAGCTCCAGCAGGAAGGTGCTGCCGTCCTTGTGCAAGCCCGGCAACTCGACGCGCTCGCGCCCGACCACCCGCGGCGCGCCGCCGGCCAGGTAGCGCGCCATGCCGTCCCGGTGCATGGGGCGCATCGCCGGCGGCATCAGGCGCTGGATGTTGGCGCCGATGATTTCCTGCGCCGCGTAGCCGAAAATGCGCGACGCGGCGCGGTTGAACGACTCGATGTCGCCATGTTCGTCAAGCGTGATGATGCCTTCGCCGACGTTTTCAACGACCGTGCGTATGCGCAATTCGTTGTCGGTTGCCTCGCGTTCGGAGTCGAGCAGCTTGCGGTTGCTGTCCTCGGCGGTGTCGCGCGCCGCCTGCATTTGCTCGTTGGCCTCCTTCAGTTGCAAGGTGCGCTCGGCGATCTGGCTTTCCAGGTGGTTGCGGTGGCGCAGCAATTCCGCCTCGACGTTGAGCAAGGTCGCCGCCGCCTGGTCCGCCTCCAGGAACACCGAGTTTTCAATGCTCAGCGGGCGGCCGGACCCCAGCGCCGCGGCCGAGGTCGACAGCGCGCGCACCGAGCGGCTGATTTTTCCGCCGAGGAACCAGGCCATGCCGAAGCCGGCCGCGAACAGCAACAGCACCGTCCAGCCGATCCATTCCAGCGACGCCAGCATGCCCGTCAGCACGGCGCTGCGCGGCACGCCGACGACGACGGTCCAGCCCGATGTCGGCGAGCGGCTGAACATCGAGTACACCGGAATGCCTTCCAGCGTGGTCGCTTCGATGGTGTCCTCGCCGGCGTGGCGCAAGCGCTCCAGCAGCGCGGGCGCGGCTTTTTTGCCGACGAACTTCTGCGGGTCGTGCGTGCGCGCCACGATCACCCCGCGGCTGTCGAGAATGGCGACGACGCGGTTGGCGGCAAGGCGCTGCTCGGAGATCGCCTGTCCCAGGCGTTCCGGCACCAGAGCGATCGACAGGCAATACACCACCGCGCCGTTGCGCACCACCGGCACGTGCACGGCGACCAGGGGCCGGCGCAGGGCGGCGCCGATGAACAGGTCGGAAATGACCGGTTTGCCGGTCTGGAACACGCGGCGGATGCGTTCGAGGCTGCCGGGATCGGGCATGGTCTCGCCGAACGGGCGCACGGTGTTGAGCAGTTGCAGTGCATCGCGGTCGCTGAGCACCACGTTGAAACCGGGGAATTGCGGGCGCAAGGCGCTTCGGGCTTGCGCGTAAAAGGCGCCCAGGTCGTTGGCGTCGAGGCTGGGCGAACCGGCGAGCGCGAACGCCACGCTGATGCCGGCGTTCAAGTCGCGGTCGACCGCTTGCACCAGCGCGCGGGCGGTGATCAGCGAGCCGGCCTGTATTTGCGCCCGTTCCCGCCCATAAAAATGATGGGTGAGCAGCGCGAATCCCACCGCCGCCGGCAACGCGCACACCAGTACCACGACCGCCAGTTTTTTGCGTATCGTCGGAAGCCGGTGCTGAAAACGAACTCGCAAAATAGTTCCTAAAATGGTCAACTGTCTTAATAGCCCGTAGTGTATCTGTTTCTGCGGCAAGATGGCTGACAGTTCAACCGTCCCCGCAAGCGCCGCCTTGCGCCGCCCCGCCGCGCCCGCTACTCCTTTCTGCCTAAGCACCTAGCCACCCTGCGTGGGCCGGCAAGCCGGTAGGCGAATGGTGCGTTTCCAACAAACAACATAATCTGATAACACGACGGTCGGTTTGGCAAAACGCCATCCGAGCAACCCGCGCGGGGCGGCCACCAGAACTGCGCCGGCGGCGTTCGCAGCGGTTTTTTTCACCACCAGGGGCATTTATGACACTGTTACCCAAATCCATCGCCGCGCTGTTTGCGGCTTGCACCATGCTGCTCGGCGCCAGCGCCGGCGCCGCCGCCGTGTCCGCCAAGGCCGGGACCGGCGGCGACTTCGGCCCGCCGCAGGGCATGCCGATCCAGGCGATACTCACCAGCCCGCCAATGGTACCGCCGCCGATCACGCGCAAGTATCCGGCCAAGGTCGTGGTCGAACTCGAAGTCATCGAGAAGGAGATGCCGATTTCCGAAGGCGTCGGCTATACCTTCTGGACCTTCGGCGGCACGGTGCCGGGCAGCTTCATCCGCGTGCGCCAGGGCGACACGGTCGAGTTCCACCTGAAGAACCACCCCAGCAGCAAGATGCCGCACAATATCGACCTGCACGGCGTTACCGGCCCGGGCGGCGGCGCGGCGTCCAGTTTCACCGCGCCGGGCCACCAGTCGCAGTTCACCTTCAAGGCGCTCAACGAGGGCATCTACGTCTACCACTGCGCCACCGCGCCGGTCGGCATGCACATCGCCAACGGCATGTACGGCCTGATCCTGGTCGAGCCGCCGGGGGGCCTGGCGAAGGTCGACCACGAATACTATGTGATGCAGGGCGATTTCTACACCGAGGGCAGATACCGCGAAAAAGGCCTGCAGGGCTTCGACATGGCCAAAGCCATCGACGAACGGCCTAGTTACGTGCTGTTCAACGGCGCCGAGGGCGCGCTCACCGGCGACAAGGCACTAAAGGCCAAAGTCAACGAATCGGTGCGCCTGTTCGTCGGCAACGGCGGCCCGAACCTGGTGTCGAGCTTCCACGTCATCGGCGCCATCTTCGACAAGGTGCGCTACGAGGGCGGCAGCAACTTCCAGAAAAACGTCCAGACCACGCTGATTCCGGCCGGCGGCGCGGCCGTCGTCGAGTACCGCACCCGCGTGCCGGGCAGTTATGTGATCGTCGACCATTCGATTTTCCGCGCCTTTAACAAGGGCGCGCTGGCCATCATGAAAGTGGAAGGCAAGGAGGACAAGGCCATCTATTCCGGCAAGGAAGTCGATTCGGTGTACCTGGGCGACCGCGCCGCGCCGGACATGAAGTCGATCGCCACCGCCACCGCCAACGCCGCCAGCGGCAAGCTGACCCTGCAAGACCAGATGGCCGCGGGCAAGTCGCTGTTCAACGGCACCTGCTCGGTGTGCCACCAGTCGAACGGCGCCGGCATGGCGGGCGTGTTCCCGCCGCTGGCCAAGTCCGACTATTTGAACGCCGATCCGAAGCGCGCCGCCAGCCTGGTGCTGCACGGCCTGTCCGGCAAGGTCAGCGTCAACGGCAAGGAGTACGACTCGGTCATGCCGCCGATGAACCAGCTGAACGACGACGCCGTGGCCAATATCATCACCTACGTGCTGAACAGCTGGGACAACAAGGGCGGCAAGGTCTCGACCGAGGAAGTGAAGGCGATCCGCGCCAAGGGCGGCCCGAAATCGACCGCTGAACACTGAGCCGGGAGCATGCCGTGACCCTCTACGCGATATGCGCGGCGGCGCTCGCCGCCACCCTGCTGGCGCCGGCCGCGCCGGCGTCGGCGGCGACCGGCGGCGACTATGTGCCGGTGGCCGCCGGCCGCTTCGCCAGCGTGCTGTCCGGCGGCGGCAACGCCAACGCCCCGGTCGACGTGGCGGCGTTCGCGCTGCGCGCCGCGCCGGTCAGCACCGGCGAATTCATCGCCTTCACCGCGCGACACCCCGAATGGCAGCGCGGCCGGGCGCCGGCGATCTTCGCCGACGCCAGTTACCTGCATGCCCTGGACACCGCGCCCGCCGCGGCGCGGCAAGCCGTCACCAGCGTCAGCTGGTTCGCCGCGCAGGCGTTTTGCGCCAGCGAGGGCGCGCGCCTGCCAAGCTGGTACGAGTGGGAATATGTCGCCGCCGCCGACGCCAACAACGCCGACGCGCGCGGCAACCCGGCCTGGCGCGCGGCGATTTTGGCGTGGTATGCGCAGTCGTCCAGCGTGGCGCGGCCGGGCGTGGGCGGCGCCGCCAATTTTTACGGCGTGCGCGACATGCACGGCCTGATCTGGGAATGGGTCGACGACTTCAACGCCCTGCTGGTCGCCGCCGACAGCCGCAACCAGGGCGACCCGGAGCAGTTGCAATTTTGCGGCGCCGGCGCCATCAGCCTGCAGGACCGCGACAACTACGCGATTTTGATGCGCATCGCGCTGCTATCGGCGCTCAACGGCGCCGACACCACCAACAACCTGAGCTTTCGTTGCGCCCGCAACCTTATCAAGGAACTACCATGAACGCTACGATGACGACGCGCCGACGGCCCACCCTGCCGCTACTGCCGCTGCTGATGCTGGCCGCGCTGGGATGCTCGGCGCCGGCCACGGCGCAGGCCGACGCCGCCGCCGCGCATGCCGACCATGCGGCGCATATGGCGCATATGGCGCATATGGCGCAGGCCGACGCGGCCGAGTCCGCCGCCGACGCCAAGCCGGCGGCCGTGCCGGGCGCCTCGCTTTACCATTTGAAGGGAGCGCTGGTCGACCAGGACGGCCGCTCGTTCAAGCTGGAACAGCGGCGCGGCCAACCCATGTTGGTGAGCATGTTCTACAACTCGTGCAAATTCGTCTGTCCGATGTTGATCGACACGCTGCGCGCCACCGAGCAGACGCTGACGGCCGAGGAACGGGCCAAGGTGTCGGTGCTGCTCATTACGTTTGATCCGGCGCGCGACGACGTCAAGGCGCTGAAGGCGGTGGCGCGGCAGCGCGGCCTGGCGCCGGGACATTGGACGCTGGCGCGCACCGACGCCGGCAACGTGCGGCAGATCGCCGCCGCGCTCGACATTCAGTACCGCCAGTTGGCCGACGGCGAATACAACCACACCACGGTGCTGCTGTTGCTGGACGGCGAGGGGCGCATTGTCGGGCGCACCAAAAAGCTGGGCGCGGTCGATCCCGCGTTCCAGAAGCTGCTGCGGCAAACCATCCGGGCCGCGGGCAACGCCAAAGCCGGCTAACCCGCGCCTAGCGGTAAGTGACGGCGTCGGCCTCCCCCAGCCACTCCAAATGCGAGAAGTTGTTCAGGTAGCTCAGGCCGACCTTGCCCGGTTGGTACTGCAGCTTGGTCACCGAGCAGTTGGCCAGCGAACTGGTCAGCTCGAACAGGCCGTCGTCCGGCAGGCCCAGCAGGTGATGGCACAGGGTCGCGATGGTGCCGCCCGAGGTGAACACGACAATGGTCTGCGACGGCGCGGCGCTTTCCGCCAGCCGCGTCAGCGCGCCAACGCAGCGGGCGCGGAACGCCGGCCACGATTCGCTGTAGTCGGCGTCGTGGGCGCCGCCCATCCAGCGCGCCATCGCCGCCTCGAAAATGCCGCGAAAGACGCGCTCGCCGTCGCCCTGCCGCGCCAGGAAGGGCTGGTAGCCGGCCGGATCGGCGAAGTCCGGGTGGTGCCGCACCAGCACCTGCTGGTGGTCGAACTCGTCGAACCCGGCGTCAGTCTGCCAGTCGGTCTCGGTCAGCAGCGCCTTCGGCAACTGCGCCAGGCAGGCGTCGGCGGTCTGCCGGTGCCGCTTCATGGCGCCGGTAACGACGCGGTGGAACACCTGGCGCGAGTTGGCGAACCACTGCCCCAGCAGGCGCGCCTGTTCGACGCCCAACGTCGAGAGCTGGTCATAATCGGCGCTGCCAAAGGAGGCTTGGCCGTGCCGTACCAGGTAAATTTGTCCCATGGCGGGTATGCTTTCGTCTAGGTACTGGAGAGGAGGCGCCGCGCGGCGCCCATTTGTACAAAGCTTAGCGCACACGGGTACAATTCATCAAATGAATAGTATTTATCCACTAATATCAATCCCGTGCATATATCCAGAGTCGACCTGAACCTCTTCATTGTCTTCGAGGCGATTTACGACGAGGGTAGCATTACCCGCGCCAGCCAGAAGATGAACCTGACACAGCCGGCCATCAGCCACGCGCTGGGGCGCCTGCGCGAGCTGTTCGGCGATCCGCTGTTCGTGCGGCGCGACAAGACGATGGTGCCAACGCCGCTGGCGCGCAGCATCATCGAGCCGGTGCGGCAGTCGCTGCGCGGCTTCGAGCTGACCTTGACCGGCCTCGACCGCTTCGACCCGGCCAGCGCCAAGCGCCAGTTCACGCTGGCGCTGCGGCCGGTGCTGGAGCCGAGCCTGCTGCCGCCGCTGATGGCGCGCCTGGCCGCCAACGCGCCGCAGGTCGACCTGGCGGTGCTGCAAAGCGAACGGGGCGCGCTCGAAAGCGAACTGGCCGCCGGCACCCTCGACGCCGCCATCGACGTGCTGGTGCCGCTGTCGGGCGACATCCGGCACAGCCGCATCGGCACCGACAACACCGTGGTGCTGGCGCGCCAAGAGCACCCGCGGGTCGGCGCCGGGCTCGACCTGTACACGTATCTGCAACAGGAACATATATTAGTCAGTTCGCGCCGGCGCGGGCCGGGCTTCGAGGATTTCGAGCTCAGCCGCCTGGGGCTACAGCGCCGCGTGCGCCTGCGCTGCCGGCATTACTTCGCCGCCTGCCGCGTGGTCAGCCAGACCGACCTGGTGCTGGCGATGCCGGAGCGCTACGCGCGCGTCGTCAACCAGCAATTCGGCAACCAGATCCTGGCGTTCCCCTTGCCGATGCCGGCGATCGACAACCACCTGTACTGGCATGCCAACGTCGAGCACGATCCCGCCAATATTTGGCTCAGGGAGCAGGTGCTGGCGGCCATGCAAGGGCTGGGGCCGGCCTTGACATAAGCCACACCAAGGGCCTAGCCCCGGGGTCTAAGGAACTCAAGCGCCGGCCTCCTCGCGGTATTCGACGACGGCGATGCCGCCGGCGTGGTTCGCCGCCTCCTGCTTGCGCAGTTCGACCCGGCGTATCTTGCCCGAGATGGTCTTCGGCAGCTCGGTGAATTCAATGCAGCGGATGCGTTTGTATGGCGCCAGCTTGCCGCGCGCGAAGCGGAAGATGGCGGCGGCCGTCTCGGCGTTCGGCGCGTAGCCGGCGCGCAGGCTGACGTAGGCTTTCGGCACATACAGCCGCAACGCGTCCGGGCTCGGCACGACGGCCGCCTCCAGCACCGCCTCGTGCTCGATCAGCACGCTTTCCAGTTCGAACGGACTGATCCGATAGTCCGAGCTTTTAAAGACGTCGTCGTTGCGTCCGACATAAAAATAATAACCGTCGGCGTCGCGCGTGGCGGTGTCGCCGGTGTGGTAGTGGCCGGCGCGCATGGCCTCGCCGGTCTTGGCGGCGTCGCCCTCGTAGGCCAGCATCAGCCCGAGCGGGCGCTGGTCGAGGGCGATGGCGATTTCGCCGCCGACCCCGCCGCCCGCCTGCGCCAGCGGCGCGTCGTCGGCGTCGAGCAGCACGATGCGGTAGCCCGGCAGCGGCCGCCCCATCGAACCCGGCTTGAGCAACTGGCCCGGCGTATTGCCGATCTGCGCCGTCGTCTCGGACTGGCCGAAGCCGTCACGGATGCGGATGCCCCAGGCCCGCTCGACCTGGTCGATCACCTCCGGGTTGAGCGGTTCGCCGGCGCCAACCAGCTCGCGCAGCGGCACTTTGTACGCCGCCAAGTCTTCCTGGATCATCATGCGCCACACGGTCGGCGGCGCGCACAGCGAGGTGACGGCGCAGCGGCAGATGACTGCGAGCGCGCTCTTGGCGCTGAAGCGGGCGTAGTTGTAGACGAACACGGTGGCGCCGGCGTTGAACGGCGCGAAGAAGCAGCTCCACGCGTGCTTGGCCCAGCCGGGCGAGCTGATGTTCCAGTGCACGTCGCCGGGCTGCAGGCCGATCCAATACATCGTCGACAGGTGGCCGACCGGGTAGCTCTGGTGGCTGTGCAGCACCAGCTTGGGCGCCGACGTGGTGCCGGAGGTAAAGTAAATCAGTAGCGGATCGCTGGCCAGCGTCACGCCGTCGGGCGCGAAGTCGGCAGGGGCGGCGGCGCCGTCCTCCAGCGCCAGCCAGCCGTCGACGCGGCCGCCGACGGCGATACGGGTGTAGTCGCCGGCCACGCTGGCGAACTTGCCGGTCTCCGAGGCCAGCGCGACGACGTGGCGCGCCGAGCCGCGGGCGATGCGGTCGGCCAGGTCCTCCGGCGTCACCAGGGTCGTGGTCGGCACCATCACGGCGCCCAGCTTGATACAGGCCAGCATGACGTCCCACAGCTCGACCCGGTTCGGTAGCATCAGCAGCAGGTGGTCGCCACGCGCCACGCCGAGCGCGCGCAGGTGGTTGGCCATGCGGTTCGAGCGCGCCGACAGCTCGGCGTAGCTGATTTTCTGCTCGGCGCCGCCCTCGTCGACGACCCACAGCGCGGCCACCGCGTTGTCTTTGGCGTGGACGTCGAAGTAGTCGAGCGCCCAGTTGAAGCGATCCAGCACCGGCGCGCAGTAGTCGCGGTAGGCGGTGTCGTAGTCTTCCCGGTGACGCTGCAAGAAGTCGCGGGCTTGGATGAACGCTGCACTCATAAAGTTTACCTTGTCTCGGAGGGGGAAAGCCCGGTCGCTGCGCCGCGGCGGCTTTCACGGGCGCCGAATGGATTATAACGTTGAGGGAAATGCAAGCAAAACCCTTTCAGCATAAACACATCCGGCACCGCGAGCGTCGCCCGGCTCAGCCTTCGGTGCTGACGCGACGAGGACGGGCCGCGCCGGCTACCTCGCCGCCGTGCCGCCAAGCAGCGCAAGCCCACGCTAGCGCAAAGAGTGATATTATTGCAATGTTTGGCGGCGCTAGACGCGCCGGACAGATGACGACTTTTTGAATCCAGAGTGCCACATTCCCATGCATAGCTACAGCCCGGATTACCCAGCGCACGGCGGCCGCCCTCAAGTTGTTTTGCTGGGCGCCGCCCTGTCGCTGATGCTGCACGCCGGCCTGCTCCACTACTTCGGTGCGCCGGCCGCGCGCGTGCCGGTACCGGACAACGGTCCGGGCACGCCCTACTCGATCATTTGGATGGCGCCGCCGAAAGCGGTCGAGCCTTTGCCGGCGCGCCCGCCCATGCCTGCGCAGATGGCCAGCGCGGCGCCGAAGCGGGAGGCGGCAAAACGTGCCGCCGGCCGGTCGGCGCGGCCGGACCATGCGGCCGCGGCGCTGTTGCCGGAGCCGATTTCGGCGCCGGTGGCGCCAGGGCCGCAGCAGGCCACGGCCAGCTCCGATGTCGGCGCGCAACCCAAGTTCGACGTGAACGCCGCCTTGAAATCGGCCCGCAAACTTGCGACCGAGCGCGCCCATCCGGGCGATCCGCCTGTCGCGCAACTACAGGACAAGCCGATTAACGAGCCGCAAAGCGAGAGCCGGCTGGCGCGCAACATCCAACGCGCCAGCCGCGCCGATTGCAAAGACGTGGCCAGCGGCAGCGGCTTGCTGGCGCTGCTGGTGGTCCCCTATGTCGTTCTTACCGACAAGAAGGATTCCGGCTGCAAGTGGTAGTTGCGATGCGCTACCCGCCGTCATTCTTCATGATGCCGCGCACGTTGGTCGCGGCCAAGCAACAATTCAAGATGATCAGCGCCCACGCGCCATCGTTCCAGCCCCACATCACCCACAAAACGTTGCTGAACAAAAAAACCCAGAAGCCGAGCAGCCTCCGCCTGGCGCTGCGCGAACCCACCAGCCACGCCGCCAGCAGCGACGCCCCCATTCCCGGCCATTGCAATAGTTCGATCAAGTCCCTCATGCGCGTTCCCCCCTGTTGCGAGGAGTGCAGCAATGCCGGCGTTTTCGCAGCGCGCAGCTTGGCGATTCGGCCCTGCATCGCTTGACGCACATCTTTATCGGAATACAAGATGTAGCTGCGCACCGCGCGCGCCACCCGGTTCACGCTGCCCTCCATTTTGGTCGACGCGGCGATCCTGGCGTTATTTTGGTTGACGATCAGGTCGACCTCGGCTTTCGTATATATGCGTGGAAACACCGCCCCGCGCCGACGCCCGCTGTGCGCGCGATGGCGCGTCTTATTGCTATAATTGAAATTCGAATAAACGGGCAAGGACAGGACTATATATGTCGCAAGAAATCGTAGTGGACACCAATCTGCAGTCGGCGAAAACCGTGGCCTGGTGGTTGTATCTTTTCCACGCCGCCAGCTTTATCTTCACGCTCGGCGCCATTTCCTTCATCCCGCTGATCGTCAACTACATCAAGCGCGACGAGACCAGCGGCACCTTCGTCTACAGCCACCACACCTGGCAAATCCGCTCGTTCTGGTGGTACGTGTTCTGGGTGGTGCTGGGCGCGGTGTTGTTCCTGACCTTCATCGGCATTCCGCTGGCGTGGCTGATCTGGGGCGGCGCCTGGCTGTGGAAGGCCTACCGCCTGATCCGCGGCTTCCTCGACTTGAACAACAACAAGCCAATGCCGGTGTAACACACAATCCGCTGCCCAATCCGCCTGTTGAAATCGCTTAACCCGTATCTGTAACGCCGGCGGGCACCGTCGAACCGGGCAACCATGCCGGGCCGATGACGTGCTTGACCGCCACCGGCTCCTTGCCCCGGGTTTGTACCAGCGTTGCCGACCCGTTACGACATCGCGGCAAACGCCCTTTCGATGTCGGCAATGAGGTCGGCCGGGTCTTCCAGGCCGATATTGAAACGCACCAGTTCGCCCGGCGCCTGCCAGCCCTTGCGCATCGCGCCGATGCGGTACGGTACGCACAGGCTGTTGGCGCCGCCCCAGCTGTAACCGATTTTGAACAGGGTCAGCGCGTCGACGAAGCGGTCGGTCTGGGCCTCGCTGTAGCGGGCGTCGAACAGCACTGAAAACAGGCCGCCGGCGCCGCTGAAGTCGCGTTTCCATATCGCGTGGCCGGGACAATCCTCGAAAGCCGGATGCAACACCGTGGCGATCTCCGCTCGCCCCTTGAGCCAGGTCGCGACCGTGCGCGCGGCCGCGTCGTGGGCGTCGAAGCGCAGCTTCATCGACGCCAGGCTGCGCAACACCAGGTAGGCATCGTCGGCGCCCACGCCCATGCCCAGGCGCATGTGCGCCATCGCCAGGCGCTCGTGCAGCTGCCGCTCGCGCGTGATGAGCGCGCCCATCAACACGTCCGAGCCGCCCGACTGGTACTTGGTCAGCGCCTGCATGATGACGTCGACGCCGAGGTCGAAGCCGCGCAGCGCCAGGCCGGCCGACCAGGTGTTGTCGAGCGCGACCAGCACGCCGCGCGCGCGCGCCGCCTGGCAGATCGCCGGCAGGTCCGGCACTTCCATCGACACCGAACCCGGCGCCTCGGTCCAGATCAGCTTGGTGTTCGGCTGGATCAACGCGGCGATGCCGGCGCCGATCAGCGGATCGTAATAGCGCGCGGTGATGCCGAAGTCTTGCGCCAGCCACTTGCCCAGTTCGCGGTTCGGGTTATAAACGTTTTCCGGCAGCAGCACGTCGTCGCCGGTGTTGAGCAGCGCGAAGTCGACCATGGCAATCGCCGCCAGGCCGCTGGGCGCCAGCAGGCAATATTTGCCGTCTTCGATCTCGGCCAGGCGCGCCTCCAGCGTGAAGGTGGTCGGGGTGCCGTGCAGGCCGTAGGTGTAGCCGTTCTTTTCCTTCCAATCGCCCGAACGCATGGCCGCGACGTCCTTGAACAGGATCGTCGAGGCGTGGTGGATCGCGGCGGGAAAGGCGGCGAAGCCCTCCGGCGCCTTGTAGTCGGTGTGGACCAGGGCGGTTTGAAGCGATTTTTTGATGCTCATGGCAGCCTATAAAAAAAGGCGGATACCGCTTACGCCGATCCGCCTTGTTATCAATGACATGTTTCGCGGCCCCGGTCAACACCACATGCGTGGGGCGGCGGCCAGCCCCCCGGGGTCTGACCCCGGGTGCCCGCCGCGAGGCCGCTTTTTACGCGGCGGCCCACAGGTCGTGCGCGTCGGCGGAGGTGACTTCGACGTCGTAGAACTCGCCGACCACCAGTTTGCGGTGCGGTTCGAACGGGCGCTTGACGTAGACCACGCCGTCGATTTCCGGCGCGTCGGCGCTGGAGCGGCCGATGGCGGCGCCGCTCGCTTCGACTTCGTCGATCAGCACGCGCACGGTCTTGCCGACCTTGGCCTGCAGGCGCTTCTTCGAAATCTCTTCTTGCAGCAGCATGACGCGGCCGCGGCGCTCTTCGCGCAGCTCTTCCGGCACCGGGTTGGCGATGGCGTTGGCGGTCGCGCCGTCCACCGGCGAGTAGGCGAAGCAACCCAGGCGGTCGATTTGCGCCTCCTTCAGGAACTCCAGCAGGTACTCGAATTCCGCCTCGGTCTCGCCGGGGAAGCCGGCGATGAAGGTCGAGCGGATCGTCAGCTCGGGGTTCATCGCGCGCCAGGCCTGGATGCGGTCGAGGTTTTTCTCGCCGCTGGCCGGGCGCTTCATGCGCTTGAGCACGTCCGGGTGCGCGTGTTGCAGCGGCACGTCGAGGTAGGGCAGGATGTGGCCGCCGCTCATCATCGGGATGATTTCGTTGACGTGCGGGTAAGGATAAACGTAGTGCAAGCGCACCCAGGCGCCGTATTGCGCGGCCAGTTCACCCAGCGCGCCGACCAGCTGCGTCATGTGGGTCTTGACCGGGCGGCCATTCCAGAAGCCGGAGCGGAACTTGACGTCGACGCCGTAGGCGCTGGTGTCTTGCGAAATGACCAGCAATTCCCTGACGCCGGCCTTGAACAGGTTTTCCGCCTCCAGCATCAGTTCGGCGATCGGACGCGAGACCAGGTCGCCGCGCATCGACGGGATAATGCAGAAGCTGCAACGGTGGTTGCAACCTTCGGAGATTTTCAGGTAGGCATAGTGCTTCGGCGTCAACTTGACGCCCTGCGGCGGCACCAGGTCGAAGAACGGCGCGTGCGGCTTGGGCAAAAATTTGTGGACCGAGTCCATCACCTCGCCCAGCGCGTGCGGGCCGGTCACGGCCAGCACCTTCGGGTGGATCTTCATGATGATGTCGTCGCCCGCGGCGTCTTTTTTCGCGCCCAGGCAACCGGTGACGATGACCTTGCCGTTTTCGGCCAGCGCTTCGCCGATGGCGTCGAGCGACTCCTGCACGGCGGCGTCGATGAAGCCGCAAGTGTTGACGATCACCAGATCGGCCCCGTCATACGATTTCGCCGTCTCGTAGCCTTCGGCGCGCAGCTGGGTCAGAATTTGTTCGGAGTCGACCAGGGCTTTCGGGCAGCCGAGGGACACAAACCCTACTTTCGGCGCCGCGCCGGTCATGGCCAGAACGTTTTCTGGCTGGGCGGATACTACGGGAATACGGGAAATTGAGGACATAGGTAGATGCGAGGAAAAATATGAGGCGAATCTGCTATTGTACCTCGTCCGCCGCATGCCTTGCCGAACTAGTGTGACAAACAGCGCCGGTTGACTGCCAAGGCGCCGCTAGCGTCAAAAGAACCACCGGCCTGGACCGGCGTCAGGCCGCGGGGGTGCGACCGCGGATCGCAGCCGCGGGCATCCATTTACTTCTTGTCCGTCGGGACCGGGAACGGGAAGGTGCCAAACAGGTTCTTGCTCTGGCTCTGCATTTGCTCTTGCATCTGCACGAACAGGCTTTTGCTCTGGTCGATGTAGTTGTTCATCATTCCCTGCATCATCGGCCCTTGCACGCTCATGAACTGGGTCCACATTTCGGGGCTGAACGGCTTACCTTCGAAGGTGCCGGCCGAATTGCCGGTGAATTTGTGCTGGATGTCGGTGAAGGCCTGGACGTTTTTCTCCAGATAGGAACCCATCATGCCCTGCATGGCGTGGCCGTAGTAGCGGATGATTTGCGACAGCACGACGCTGGAGAACATCGGCGCGCCGTTTGCCTCTTCCTCAAGAATGATTTGCAGCAGGATGCTGCGCGTCAGGTCTTCGTTCGACTTGGCGTCGACGACGGCGAACTCCTCGCTGTCGAGCACCAGTTGTTTGACGTCGGTGAGCGTGATATACGAACTGGTTTGCGTATCGTACAGACGGCGGTTCGGGTATTTCTTGATCAGGCGTTCAATGTTTTTTTTTGCACTACTCATCTCAAGTCCACTTATTGCGCCGCAGCGCGTACTGATATATTCCTAAAAAAAGCGCACTTCGGTCCGCTTTCGCACATACCTACAAATTCTATTATAGAGTGGAAGACAAGGGTTTTGCACATCCCACCATAAGTTTCCCACTTTTATTGCAACGCAACCTAAATGACCGAAAAGCAAGGCGCCGGACCGCGCGCCCCGCCCCGGCCACCGGCTAGCCTACGCCTTTTCGGCGCGCACCTTGACGTAACGCCCCGGCGCCGGCTCGATCGCCTTGTAGCGACGGCTGCCCGGCTTGGCCGGCGCCTTGACGTCGTCGCCGCCGTGCTCGGCCAGGAAACCGGCCCATTCGGGCCACCAGCTGCCCGGGTGCTCGGTGGCGCCGCTGAACCAGTCGTCGGCGCTCAGCGTCTTGGCCTTGGCGCCTTTGGCCGGCTTGGCCGCGACGTTGCTCCAATAGCTGCGTTTTTTCTTCGACGCCGGGTTGATCACGCCGGCGATGTGGCCCGACGCGCCCAGGATGAAGCGGTTTTGCTGCGGTTTTTTGGTATTCAGCAAAGCGGTCGACGCGTAGGCCGCGCCCCACGGCACGATGTGGTCTTCGCGCGAACCGAAGACGAAGGTCGGCACGTCAATGCTGGACAGGTCGACCTTCGCGCCGGCGACGGTCAGCTTGCCGGGCACGCACAGGCTGTTTTCCAGGTAGGTGTTGCGCAGATACCAGCAAAACATCGGGCCGGGCAAACCGGTGCTGTCGGCGTTCCAGTACAGCAGGTCGAAGGCCGGCGGCTCGTTGCCCTTCAGGTAGTTCGACTGCACGTAATTCCAGATCAGGTCGTTCGGCCGCAGGCTGGAAAAGGTGCTGGCAAGGTCGCTGCCGGGAAGCAGGCCACCCTTGGCCAGCGCCTTTTCGCGGCGGCCGACCTGCTCTTCGTCGATAAAGACGTCGAGCACGCCGGTGTCGGAAAAATCGAGCAAGGTGGTCAGCAACGTCAGGCTGGCCGCCGGGCTCTCGCCGCGCGCTTTCAAGACCGCCAGCGCGGTCGCGGCGATGGTGCCGCCGACGCAAAAGCCGAAGACGTTGAGCTTGTCCTGACCGGAAATTTCCCGCGTCACGCGGACCGCCTCAATGGCGCCCTGCTCGATGTAGTCGTCCCAGGTAAGCTGGCCCATCGACTTGTCGGGATTGCGCCACGACATGAGAAATACCGTGTTGCCCTGCTCCACCGCGTAGCGCACCAGCGAGTTCTCCGGCTGCAGGTCGAGGATGTAGAATTTGTTGATGCACGGCGGCATCATCAGCAGCGGCCGCTGGTGCACCGCCGGCGTGGTCGGCGTGTATTGGATCAGCTGGAACAAATTGTTTTCAAACACCACCGTGCCGGGCGTGGTGGCGACGTTGCTGCCGACCTCGAACGCCGATTCGTCGGACTGCGAGATGCGGCCTTTTTGCATGTCGGCGAGCATGTTGGACAGCCCCTTGGTCAGGCTTTCGCCCTTGCTTTCGATGACTTTTTGCTGCGCCTCCGGATTCGTTGCCAGGAAATTGGCAGGCGACATCGCGTCAATCAGTTGCTGCACGGCGAAGCGGATTTTCTGCTTCTGGCGCGCGGTGGCCTCGACCGACTCGGCCAGCGCCATGAGAAATTCGCCGTTAAGCAGGTATGATGCGGCATTGTAGGCCGACAGCGGATTCTCGCGCCACGCCGGCGCCGCGAAGCGGCGGTCCGCCAGCTGCGGGGTTTTGCCCGCCAGGAAGTCGGCCCAGAGCGCGCCCAGCTTGCCCATGTACTCGCTTTTGAGCCGGTCCAGCACCTCCGGCTTGATGTTGGCGCCGGCATCTTGAAGCACGGCCGCGATCGGGTTTACCGGCGCTTCGGGTACCGCGTTAAACCAGGCTTTCCACAGGTTCGGGTCGTTCATCTGCGCTATCCACGCGTTGGTCATCACTTGAGGATCGGGCATATTCATATGTTTGAGTCCATTTAGAAATTAGAAATCTATCTTTACCAAGGCCGTTTTATGCTGATCGTCGCAGTTGCATGGATTTACGTGGTCGGGCTGATGGCCCTGACCGAACCGTCCATCGTCGCCGGGATGATGACCTTCCTCATCTACTGTGTGGTCCCTCTGTCAATACTATATTACCTGACCGGTTCGCGGCGGCGCAAAAGCAAACGCGACGCGGCTGAAAAAAAGATTCCCGAGGAGTGAAGGCGCAGCCCCGCGGGTCGGCTGAACGAACGCGTCATCCGACGCCGAGCCGTCGCCGACGCCATCAGACCATCGAAGAGTGAGACAGAAGCCCGGCACAATAGTCCGCTTTTCCGCCGGACTATTTGCGCCAGATCAAACTTGCTTGCCTTCCCGTCACGCCGTCGCGGCGATACGAGTAAAAACGCGCCGTTTCCGACGCGGTGCAGCAATCGCCGCCGGCGACGCGCTCGACGCCGACGCCGCGCAGCACGTTGCGCGCCAGCGCGTAGATGTCGGCCAGGTATTTGCCCGGCCGCGCCGCCAGCGGCGCGAACGCGGCGTCGACCCGCTCCAGCGCGGCCGCGTCGGCGGCGCCGTCGCGGAACGCTTGTAGCACATCGGCGCCAACCTCGAACTGGCCCGGCCCGATCGCCGGCCCCAACCAGGCCAGCACGTCGCCGGCGCCGGCGCCGCGCATCGCTTGCACGGTGCGCTCCAGCACGCCGCCGGCCAGGCCGCGCCAGCCGGCATGCGCCGCCGCCACCACCTTGCCGCCGGCGTCACAGAACAGCACCGGCAGGCAATCGGCGGTCAGGACCGCGCAGACGGCGCCGCGCGCGGCCGCGAAACTGGCGTCCGCCACGGGCGCCGCGGCGTCCGCGACCACCCGCGCCGCGTCCAGCACCACGCTGCCGTGCACCTGCGTCAGCCAGGCCGGCGACGCCGGCAACACGCCCTGCAACAAATAGCGGTTGCGCTGCACCAGCTCGGCCTGGTCGCCGACGTGCACGCCCAGGTTCAGTCCACCGCCACCCCGGCCGTCGCCGTACGGGGCCGGGCTGACGCCGCCGCCGCGCATGGTCGTCAGCGCGCCGATGTTGGCGGGCGCGTCCGGCCAGTGCGGCAACAGGAACGGCGTCGCCACCGTTACACCAGCGCCGGTTCGTCGATGCCGGCCTGGGCGATCAAGCCGGCGAAGTCGGCGGCCAGCGGCACCAGCCACTCGACCGCCTCGCCGCTGCCCGGATGCACCAGGCCCAGGCGGCGCGCCTGCAAGGCCTGGCGCGGGAACACGCCGACCAGATGTTGTTTGCCGTACAGCGCGTCGCCGACCAGCGAAAAGCCGAGCGACTGCATGTGCACGCGGATCTGGTGGGTACGGCCCGTTTCCAGGCGGCACTGCACCAGACTGACCGGACGGCGGTCGAGCAGGCCCGACTGCAGCAATTCGTAGTGGGTGATCGCCGGCTTCGCCGAGAAGTTCTCCGACACGGCCATTTTGATGCGGTCGCGCGGGTGGCGCGCCATCGACGCGTCGATGGTGCCGCTCTGCTTCGGCGTGCCCCACACCAGCGCGAAGTACTCGCGGCGCACGGTGCGCGCGGCCAGCTGGCGCACCAGGTCGGTCTGCGACGCCAGCGTCTTGCCCACCACCATCAGGCCGCTGGTGTCCTTGTCGAGCCGGTGCACGATGCCCGCGCGCGGCACGCCGGCCAGTTGCGGGCAGTGGAACAGCAGGCCGTTGAGCAAGGTGCCCGACCAGTTGCCGGCGCCGGGATGCACCACCAGTCCGGCCGGTTTGTTGACGACGATGATATGCTCGTCCTCGTGCACGATGTTCAGTTCGATCTGCTCGGGCTTAAAAGCCTCGTCTTCCGGCGCGCTTTGCGGCAGAATGACAACCTTTTCGTCGCCATAGGCGGTGCCCTTGCTTTTCGCGACCTTGCCGTCGACGGTGACGAAGCCGGCGTCCATCCACAGTTGCAGGCGGCTGCGGGAGAATTGGGGAACCAGTTTTGAAATGACTTTATCGAGGCGTTGGCCGCAAGCGTCCGGCGTCAATTCCAGTTCAATCGGCGCCATCGAGTCGGTGACGTCGTCGGCGTCGTCGGCAGTAAAATCGACATCGAACTCGTCGTCGAGTTCGGGGTGAGACAGGGGGTCAGCCAAATTCGGCTTCGGAGTTAATATCACAGCATTCCCATCGGCTATAATCAGCCTATTGTAAAAACTTGGTTAAAACCTTCTTGCAAAACGTCATGCAAAAAAAATTATCGTTGGTTGTCGCTTCATTCGTTCTGCTCGGTTTGTCCGCTTGCAGCTTGTTGCCCGAAAAAGTCGATGAGACCAAAAACTGGTCAGTGTCGAAATTATACTCGGAGGCGCGCGAAGAAATGGCTGGACAGCACTATGAACGTGCCATCCAGCTGTTTGAAAAGCTCGAATCGAGCTATCCGTTCGGCACCTACGCCCAGCAAGCGCAGATGGAAATCGCCTACGCGCACTACAAGGCCGGCGACCAGGCCCAGGCGCTGGCGGCGGTCGAGCGCTTCATCAAGTTGCATCCGAACCACGCCAACGTCGACTACATGTACTACCTGCGCGGGCTGATCAACTTCAACGACCAGATCGGCTTCCTGAACTTCATCTACGAACAGGACCCGACCGAGCGCGACCCGAAGGCGACGCGCGAAGCCTTCGCGGCGTTCAAGCAACTGGTCGAGAAGTTCCCGAACAGCCAGTATACGCCGGACGCGCTGCAGCGCATGAACTACCTGATCAACGCGATGGCGCAGTACGAAGTGCACGTGGCGCGCTACTACTACCGCCGCGAGGCCTACCTGGCCTCGGTGAACCGCGCGCAAGGCGCCATTAACGACTTCCGCGACTCGCCGGCCGTCGAGGAAGCGCTGTTCATCATGTCGCGCGGCTACGACAAGATGGGCATGACCGACCTGCGCGACGACACCCTGCGCGTGTTCAACAAGAACTATCCGAACAGCCGCTTCCTGACCGCCGGCGGCGGCAAGGCCGAGCGGAAATGGTGGAAGTTCTGGCAATAACGACAAACCGGGGCGCGCCCCGGTTTTTTGTTGCAATAAAACCGGGGACAGACCACGATTTCCGGGAAATACTTTCCCGGAAATCGTGGTCTGTCCCCGAAGCCGTGGTCTGTCCCCGAAGCCGCCTATGCCGCTCAGTCGGCGACGCGGCGGCGGAAGATCCAGGACTTGTCGGTCGAGTCTTTTTTGTCGAAGGCGTAGCCGTCCACCGTGAAGCCCTTCAGCTTTTCCGGGTCGCGGATGCCCTTGACCGCGGCGTAGCGCGCCAGCATGCCGCGGGCCCGCTTGGCGTAGAAGGAAATGATTTTGTATTTGCCGTTTTTCCAGTCCTCGAACACCGGCGAGATCACCGGCACCGACAGCTGGCGCGGCTTGACCGACTTGAAGTATTCCTCCGAGGCCAGGTTGACCAGCACCTTGGCGCCCTGCTCCTCGGCGCTGCGGTTGAGCGCCTCGGTGATGGTGTCGCCCCAGAACGCGTACAAGTCCTTGCCGCGCGCGTTGGACAGGCGGGTGCCCATTTCCAGCCGGTGCGGGTGGATCATGTCGAGCGGGCGCAGCAGGCCGTACAGGCCCGACAGGATGCGCACGCGCGCCTGCGCGTAGTCGAGCTGGGCCGGCTTGAGCGTGCGCGCGTCGAGACTGGCGTAGACGTCGCCGTTAAAGGCCATGACGGCCTGGCGCGCCTGGTCCAGGTTCGGCGTCCACGACGCGTAGCGCGCCACGTTGAGCGCCGACAAGGCGTCGGAGATGCCCATCAGACTGCCGACCTCGGCCGGCGTGAACTGGCGCATGCGGTCGATCAACACGGCCGAATGCTCGAGGAAGTCGGGCTTGCTGTGCAGCTTGGTGGTCGGGGGCGTCTCCAAATCGAGACTTTTGGCGGGCGAAAGCACAATCAACATAAGATTCCAATACACATCCATAGAATAGAATTGCCGACATGATACCCGCTCCGAAACGCATCGTCCTCGATACCAATGTTTGCCTCGACCTGTTCGTCTTCCACGACCCGCGCTGGGCCGCCCTGCTGGCCGCCATCGAAAGCGGCGCGGTGCTGGCGATCACGCGCGAAGACTGCCGCGCCGAGTACCTGGTGGTGCTGCACTACAAGCACCTGCCGCTCGACGAGGCCAGCCGCGCCGTCAGCGCGGCCCGCTTCGACGCCCTCATCAGCGTGGTGGCGCCGCCGGTGTCGGGCGTGCGCCTGCCGGTGTGCACCGACAAGGACGACCAGAAATTCCTCGAACTGGCGCGCGACGCCAACGCCGACATCCTGATCACCAAGGACAAGGCCTTGCTCAAGCTGGGGCGCAAAACCGCCAAGGCCGGCATGTTCCAGATCATGGTGCCGGAAGCCTGGGCGTTGACGCCGTAATACACGCGGCGGGAATGCCACACCGAACCCGGCCGGCTGCGCTAGAATAGGCAAACCGAGCCATCCCACCGTCCCGCACCCATGAACAGCCGCCACACACCGCCACTGACGCCGACCCTGCACAGCAAGCTGCCGGCCGTCGGCACCACCATTTTCACGCGCATGTCGAGCTTGGCGGCCGAGCACGGCGCCGTCAACCTGGGCCAGGGCTTCCCCGACTTCGACTGCCAGCCGCGACTGCTCGACATGGTCGACGCGGCCATGCGCGCCGGCCACAACCAATACCCGATGATGGCCGGCGTGCCGGCGCTGCGCGAAGCCATCGCCCACAAGATCGCGGCGCAGTACGGCCACGCCTACCACGCGGGCGCCGAGATCACCGTCACCGCCGGCGCCAGCCAGGCCTTGATGACGGCGATCCTGTGCTGCGTGCACCCGGGCGACGAGGTGATCGTCATCGAGCCGGCCTACGACAGCTACCTGCCGGCGATCGCGCTGGCCGGCGGCGTGCCGGTGCCGGTGGCGATGCAGGTAGGGCCGCGGGGCTACCACGTGCCCTGGGACAAGGTCGGCGCCGCCGTCACCGGCAACACCCGCCTGATCATCGTCAACTCGCCGCACAACCCGACCGGCTCGATCCTGCGCCGCGCCGACATCGACGCGCTGGCCGACATCGTGCGCGGCACCAACGTGCTGATCCTGTCGGACGAGGTCTACGAGCACATGGTCTACGACGGCGTGGCGCACGAATCGCTGTGCCGCCACCCGGAACTGGCGGCGCGCAGCTTCGTCGTCTCCAGCTTCGGCAAGACCTACCACGTGACCGGCTGGAAGGTCGGCTACGTCGCCGCGCCGGCCGCGCTGAGCGCGGAATTTCGCAAGGTCCACCAATACAACGTCTTCACCGTCAACACGCCGATGCAGCACGGCCTGGCCAGCTACATGGCCGACCCGGCGCCCTACCTGGAATTGCCGGCGTTCTACCAGCGCAAGCGCGACCTGTTCCGCGAGGGCCTGCGGGATAGCCGCTTCGAACTGCTGCCGGCCGACGGCACCTATTTCCAATGCGTCAAGTACGCGGCCATTTCGGGCGCGGACGAGACCGCGTTCGCCGAATGGCTGGCCAGTGACATCAAGGTGGCGGCGATTCCGGTGTCGGCCTTCTACCAGCAGGGCAAGGAATCGGGCATCGTGCGCTTTTGCTTCGCCAAGAAAGACGCGACGCTGCGCCTGGCGCTGGAACGGCTGGCGCGGATATAAACCAAGGCCGGCGGCGACCGGCGAAACGGGAAACATCATGGTTCAACGGCGCATCATTTTCTCCGACCTCGTCCCGGGCGCACCGCTGCCGTGGGACCTGTACAGCTTCGACCGCAACGGCGGCCCGCTGCTGCGCAAGGGCCAGTTGCTCAACGACCAGGGCCAGATCGACACGCTGCTGGCGGCGGGCCTGTTCGTCGTCGACGAATCGCCGCCGTCGGTGCTGCACCTGCTCAACGAAGCCAACAAACGCCTGGAACGGATGCTGCACGAATTGCGCGACAAACACAACGCCGAGCACGAACTGCGCGACGTCGCCCGCGACGTGCTGCGGGCTTTCGAACTGAACCCCGACATCGCGCTGGCCTGCCTGTTCCTGAACCAGATCGCCGGCACCTACGCGGTGCGCCACTGCATTGAAACAGCGCTGGTGGCGATCCTGGTGGCGCGCGGCATGCAGAAAACGCGCCAGGAAACCCTGGTCATTACCGCCGCCGCCCTGACGATGAACGTCGGCATGCTGCGCCACAACGACAGCTTCCAGAGCAAACACACGCCGCTGACGCGCGAGGAAATGGAAATCGTCCGGCGCCACCCGGAGGAAAGCGCCGACCTGCTCAAATGCGCCGGCATCGACGACGAGGAATGGATTTCCTGCGTCATGCTGCACCATGAAAACGACGACGGCAGCGGCTACCCGGGCGGCAAGACCAGCGACGAAATCACCCAGAACGCCAAGCTGATCGGGCTGGCCGACCGCTACTGCGCCCACGTCTCGGCGCGCAACTACCGGCGCTCGGTGCTGCCCGACCAGGCGCTGCACAAGATCTTCCTCAACACCGAATACAAGATCGACCCGGCGCTGGCCGAACAATTCGTGCTGCGGCTGGGCAAATATCCGCCGGGCAGCCTGGTGCGCCTGCGCAACGGCGAAGTCGGCGTGGTTACCGCCGCATCCGGCAGCCACGTCCACGCGCTGCGCGACGCGGCCGGCATCGTGATCCCGGCCGCGCTGCTGGCGTCGGCGCCGCTGCGCAGCACCAGCGAACCCGAGTTCGCCATCGCCGAAGCGCTGCACGAAGACCAGGCCGGCGTGCGCTTCAGCATGAAAAACGTCTGGGGCGACCAGGCCCGGCTGTAAAAACAAGCACGCCGCGGACGCGCGCCCAATACCCGCGGCGCCACAACGGGGCACCTGTCGGGGGACATGGGTAACACCTTGATGAGG
Organism: Janthinobacterium sp. CG_23.3; assembly: GCF_046115965.1. NCBI lineage: Bacteria > Pseudomonadati > Pseudomonadota > Betaproteobacteria > Burkholderiales > Oxalobacteraceae > Janthinobacterium > Janthinobacterium sp. CG_23.3. Next base: position 30,745 of record NZ_JBJXIB010000020.1, read on the forward strand.
CTGGCGGACGGCCTCATACGCGGCCTGGGCGGTAGAATACTGCCGACTTTATAAAACAACATCGAATCGCCATGATGAAACCCCTCATTCGCACTGTCTTCCTCACCACCCTGCTCTCGCCTGTCCTGGCCGTGGCGTCCTGCGAGGATATTGGTGGCAGCCCCAGCCTGCAAGAATATGCCGGCGACATCGACGGCAAGTATAAGATCCAGTTGACCCTTGCTTTTAAGGGTGACTCCGTCTCGGGAGAATATTTCTACCTGTCGCAGTTGAAGGGCATTCCGCTGCGCGCCGTATCGGGCGATAGGAACAAGCTGGTGCTTGAGGAGCGCGGCGCCAACGGCGAGGTGACGGCAAGCTTCACCGGAGCGCTTTCCGCCGATTGCGGCAAGTTCGACGGGACGTGGCAAAAGACCGGCTCAAGCAGCAAGCTGCCCTACAGCCTGAAACACACCGAAAGCAACAGCGGCAGCCTGGGACATCGTTATTACACGGCGGGCGCCGAGTCGGACGACATCGTCTATGCCAACGCCTACAAGTTCTGGCTGGGCGTGAAAAATGGCGACAAGAAAGCTGTTACATCCGTTCTCGCCTATCCGGTGCGGGCGCAGATCGCCGGCAAGAAAACAACTTTTCGCAATGCCAGCCAGTTCAGCGCCAGTTATGACGCCATCTTTACGCCCGCGTACCGCCAAGCCGTCATCGACGCCGTTCCACGCAACATGGGCTCGTCGTGGCGAGGAGTCATGTTAGGCGAACAAGGCGAGGTCTGGCTCAATCACCTGGGCAAGCCATTCGCCCTGAACAACTGATTCCATACGGGCGACAAGCTTGCCAACTGCTCCCGCAGCGCCTCGTGGGCAGGGGAAAGCATGTCCCAATTCAATAGCTATTCGTTGGCTACATGCAAGGGGTTGGGTAGGAATGAAATGTTCAGCGTTGTCGTTCTGGAAGGTCAGCGCGTACAGGCGCGTGTGGCTGGAAAACCCGGCCCGTGGTGGAGTAGGACTTCCGCGCTCTGGCGGAAGAGTTTAGGCAGGCGGCGCCGCGCGCGGCGGCGATGCTTCAAGCCTCAGTGCGGTAGTTGCTGCAACTTGCGTTCGACGAAGGCCTGCAACTCGGGCGACAGACTGGCGCTGCCCTTGGCACGAGCGAAGGCGTCTTTCGCTTCGACTAGACGCTGTTCGGCCTGCAACGAGATGCCCAGGCCCATCCACCAGACGCCGTTTTGCGGCGCGCCGCGCAGGGCCAGCTCGTATTGCTCCGCAGCTTCCTTGTGACGCTGGCCGCGTTGCAGCACCGCCGCCAGGAAGGCGCGGTAGTCGCCGTCTCCGCCGGCGAAAGGCAGCGTACGCATCAGTGTTTCAACGGCCGGGCCACCGCTCTCCAGTTGCAGGCGCGCCAGCATCATCGCCATGGCCGGCTGGGCCGGGTCGAGCGCCAGCCCCAGTTGCAGGTGGCGTACGGCGTCGTTCGGCCGCTTGCCTTCCAGTAGCAGCCGGATCAGTGTCTCGCGCGCGGCCTGGTGCCGCGGATCTATCGCCAGCGCTTGCTCCAACCCGGCGATGCACTCATTCACCCGCCCTTCCTGCAAAGCCGCCAAGGCGCGCCGATACTCGTTTTCGGCGCGCTGCTGGACATTGCTTTCCTTGCCCTGCAACGCCACTGGCGCCGCGTTAATCGTCGCGCGGGTGGCCTCGGCGTCGGCGCGGGCCGGCGCGGGCTTTGCCGTTTGCGCCGCCTTGACGCGCCTGACGGATTTGAGGGATTCGTCTGTCTGAATGCGCTCGCCCGCCGTGGCGCCTTGGGCTTTGACCGCTTCGATTGCCGGCGCGGCCGGTTCTGGCGCGGCCGGCGCGGCGGCAGCGGCCACTGGCTCGGCGGCAACCGCGACCGGCAGCGGCGGCGTTGCCGCGGCGGGCGCTGGCGGCGACGCCGCCGCTACCACTACCACGGCGGGCGCGGCTGCACGCGGCGGCACCGGCGGCGCCGGCTTGTGCAACACGCGCCAGCCCAGCGCGGCGCCGCCGGCGCCGACCAGTACCGCCAGCGCGCCAATCATCACCATGCGCGGCGCGGCGGCGCGCTCGCGCCCGGGCACCGGCCGCACCGCGTCCTGCGCCCCGGCGGCGCCCTGCGAACCGCGCGCGTCCAGGTCCTGCAGCATTTTGTTAATCAGGCTCATTTACTTAGGGTCCAGGTTAGGCCGCACGCGGCAATCAGCAGTCCGGCCCCGGCGCCGGCCAGCCATGGCCAGCGCGGACGTTTGCTCGAGACGGTGTCCTTGGCGGCGGCGCGCACGTGGCCGCGTCCCACTTGCTGGCGGCCTTCGCCGTAGCACAGCATCAACGCCTTGTGCGCCAGGATGTTGACCAGGCGCGGAATGCCGCCGCTGGCCGAATACAGTTTCGCCACGGCGGCGCGGCTGAACAGGCGGCTGCCGCTGAAACCGGCCACGCGCAGCCGGTGCGCGATGTAGTATTCGACGTCGTCCCGGCTCAACGGCCCCAAGTGGTAATGGAAGGTGATGCGCTGCGCCAGCTGGCGGATCGAATCGAGTTCCAGGTGGCGGTTCAGCTCAGGTTGGCCGAACAGGACGATTTGCAGCAGTTTGCGCTTTTCCGTCTCCAGGTTGGTCAGCAGGCGCAACGCCTCCAAGCTCTCCAGCGGGATCGCCTGCGCCTCGTCCAGGCACAGCAGCACGCGCTTTTCCCCGGCCGCCAGGTCCAGCAGGCGCTGCGTGATCGACTTGAGCAACTGGTGCTGGTCGACGTCCTTCTCCAGCTTCAAGCCCAGCTCGTCGGCCAGCGCCAGCATCAGCGTGCGCGGCTCCAGATACGGATTGGGGATGTAGGCGGTGACGAATTCCGGCCCCAGCGTGGCCAGGAACTTGCGGCACAGCAGCGTTTTGCCGGTGCCGACCTCGCCGGTGATCTTGATGAAGCCCTCGCCGTTCTTTGCCGCCACCAGCAGCGTGTTGAGCGCCTCTTGCGAGTGCGGGCTGGTGAAGAAGAAGCTGGTGTCCGGCGTGATGCTGAACGGCACCTCACGCAAGCCGAAGTGGGCCTTGTACATATTAGTTGCGCTCCGCCGGACGGCGCGGGTCGAGCGCCTCCATGCGCCGCCCGGCGTCGAGCAGGTCTTCGTTCCAGCTGCTGGCGCCCTCGACGATGGTGGGCTTGATCAGCACCACCAGTTCGCGCTTTTGCGTGACCTGGCCGGTGTTGCGGAACAGCGCGCCGAGCACCGGCAGCCCGCCCGCGCCGGGCACCTGCGAACGGTCGGAAGTCGACGACTGGCGCATCAGGCCGCCGATGGCGACGATGCCGCCGTTCTGGCCGCGCACCATGCTGTCCATTTCCGAGGTGTTCGACGCCGCCAGCGGCAAGGTCAGCCGACCGGCGCTGCCGAGGTCGATGTCCTTGCTAACGGTGGTGACCTGGCTGACCGACGGGTGCACGTGCAGGATGATGTTGCCGCGGTCGTCGATCTGCGGCGTGACGTCCAGCACCACGCCGGAAAAGAACGGTTGCAAGGTCACGTTCGGGCTGGTGGTGGCGCTGGCCGCGCTGGTGTTGGTGGTGGTGCTGACGCCGGTGACGTAAAACTCGTCGGTGCCGATCTTCAGCACCGCCTTCTGGTTGTTCAGCGTGGCGATGCGCGGACTCGACAGCACGTGCACCGTGCCTTGCGATTCGAGGAAGGAAATCATCGCGGCGAAGTTGCTGGTCTGGAAGGCCAGGCCGAACAGCGAGCCGGCCGCCGTCGCCGCGCTGCCCAGCGCGAAGCCGGTGCTGGCGGCGATGGCGGTCGCGCCCGTCGAACTCATCGTCGGCGGTTGGCCGCCGGCGAACGGCAGCGGCGCCAGCGTGGTGCCGGGCGAGACGAAGCCGGTCGAGACGCGGTTGCCGTGGCCGCTCTTGATGGAGGCGAACGAGGCCCAGTTGATGCCGGTCTGGAAGCCGTCGTTGAGCTGCACCTCGAGGATCTTCGCCTCCAGGATCACCTGGCGGTCGACCGACAACTGGGTCGCCTTCAGGTACAGGTCGACGTTGCGCAACTCGTCGGGCATGGCACGGATCACCACGACGCCGGACTGCGGGCTGAGCACGACGTTGCGCCCGTCCTTGCCGGCGCCGACGATGGCTTCCAGCGACGCCTTCAGCTCGACCCAGAAATCGCTGTTCGAGGTGGTGCTGACGTTGCTGCTGTCGCGCGCCTGGCCCGCCTGCGGGCCGCCGCCGCCGTTGTCGTTGGCGCCGTTGTTGCCGTTGTTGCCGCCGCCGCTATTGTTATTGTTGTTGCCGCCCTGCCCGGAGCCGAGCGAACTGGCGTTGCCAACCGAGGTCGACGACACGCGCAGGTTGGAGCTGCCCTTGCGGTTGCCGGTCAGGTAATTGACTTGGAACATGCGGGTCTGGATCGTCGCCGGCTTGATGTAGATGCGGCTGCCGTCGACCCGGTAGTCGTAGCCGTACAGTTCGCGCACCGCGTCGAGCGCCTCGAACAGGGTGACGTCCTTCAGGTTGGCCGAGACGGTGCCGCCGATGTCGGGGTGGACCAGCATGTTGTAGCGCGTGCCGGTGACGAGGGAATTGAAAAACTGCTGCGCCGGCACGTTGTTGAAGGACACGTTGAAGCGCTCGTCGAGCGCGGCGCGGGTACGCGGCAGTTGCCCGGCCAGCGCGCTGAGCGGCGGCAACAGGGCGTTCTCGACCGCCGCGGGCTGGCTGGCCGCCGGCGCCTGCGCGGCGGCGCTCTTCATTTGCGCATTGATGGCGTTGAAGGTGTCGCGCTGCGACTGCGCGCTATTGCAGCCGCTTAAGCCGGCGCCGACGCCCAGCGCGCAGGCGATGATCAGGTTTTTTTGCATTCTCGTCCGCTCTGTATTGTTATGCATATGCTTTATGGCTTCGCCGGGCCGGCGCCGTCGTTCACCTTGCTGGGATACAGGCGCAGCGTCTCCAGCGCCTTGCCGCGCCTGAGCACGACCTCGGTCTGGCTGATGCGCACCAGCACGGCGTCGCCGACCTTGCCGCCCAGGCGCACGGTCTGGCCGCTGATCACCGCCACCGCCCTGCCGCCGGGATTGCGCGACACCAGCACCGATTGCAACATCGGCGCGCCGGGAACCCCGAGCGCGCCGTCGGACGGCGCCGTCAGCGCGGCCGGCGGCCGGGTCGGATCGAACAGGCTTTGGGCCGCCACCGGCGCGCCGCCCAAGACCAGGCTTAAGCCGCAAGCGAGGCCGAAGCGTAAAGCAGGCCGGCGCGCGCTCACAGCGCGATCCATTTCGGCGCCAGGCTCAAGGTGTACAGCGTCAGGGTCAGGCGCGCGTTCGGGTAGTCGCCGGCGTGCAAATTGGCCTTACCCCAGAACAATTGCGTCGGCATCGCTTCCAGCGCCTCCATATAATTCACCATGTCGAGATAACCGCCCTGCAATTCGAGTTCCACGCCGTGCCGGTACAGCAGCGGCGCCTGTTTGACCGGCGCCGCCGGCGGCGCCGCCGGACTTGGCGGCTGCGCGATCTTGAGCAGCAGCTTGCCGCCGGCATGCATCGGCTCGGGCGCGTCGGCCGGGACCGGATCGGAAAAGCGGCCGTCGGCCAGGCCGGTGGCCGGCAGCGTCTTCAGCGACACCAGGCGCAGCTTGGTATTGCTCCTCAACAGCTGCTCCAGCAGCAGCACGATGCGCTCCGGCGCGACCAGCCCCTTCTGCATGGCGCGCAGCGCGCCGCCCAGTTGCGCGACCTCGCCGCGCAGCGCCTGCAGGCTGGCCCGGCTGGCGCTGTCGGGGTCGTGCGCGTGCAGCAGCACCGCGTTGGCCACTTCGGCGTCGATGCCGGCCATCTGGCTTTGCTGTTGGCGGAACTGCGCGACGAGCTTTTTCTGCTTGGAGAACATCGGGTCTAGCAGCAGCAGAAACGCCAGGAACAGCAGCACGACCATGCCGGCGGCGAAGGCCATGACGCGCTCGCGCAGACTGAGCGCGTCGATTTTGGCGGCGAGTTTCAGCCAGGACTGTTTCATTTGGCCACCTCCGCAGGCGTGGCCTGTAGACTAAATTCAAGAAAGCCCGGCGCGGCGGGCGTGGCCGAGGTGGCGGCGCCGGCGGCAGCCGCGGCCGGCGCCGCCGGCACCGGCGCGTCGGCGCCGGCCGGCTTGGCGGGCGGCGCCAGTTCCAAGCGCGCGAACGTCTTGCCCTTGAGCACGGGTTCGCCGGCCAGGCCACCGATGTAGCGCGGCAGCAGCGCCGGCGACAGCACCCTGCCCTGCAAGCCGATGGCGTTGCCGGCGCCGAGGATGTCGACCTCGGTCAGCCACAGGCCGTCGACGCGGGTGCGGGCGAACGCGCGGAAGTAGGCCGAGTAGCCGCGCGTGTTGCCGAATTCGCCGCGCGCCAGGATCGACTGCAACTGCAGCAGCGACTGGCGTTCGGCGCCCGCTTGAACGATGTCCTGTTCGATGTCCTGGTCCTTTTTCCGCGGCGCGTACGCCACCATCACCTCGGCCTGGCGGGCCTGGCGCTTGGCCAGTTCGAGCTTGCCCGCGGCCACTTGCCGCTCCAGCGCGGCGACCTGGCGGTTGCCGTACAGCGCCAGCAACGCGGCGCCGAGCAGCACCGCCAGCATGGCTTGCGCCATGGTCTTCGCCGACAGGTAGTTCTTGCGCTTTTGCAGCAGCGGGTTGAAGAGATTGATTTGCTGGCTCACGGCGCGCCCCCGTCCAGGCGCAGCGCCGCGCCCAGCGCCATGAAGTGGCGCGCCTGCTGCGCCGCCTCGCGCAGCGCCGGCGCCTTCGACAGGTCGAACACGCTGTCGAGGTCGAGCGCCTCGACCGGCATGTACAGATTGCCGGCCAGGTAGGTATGCAGACCGGGGGCGCCGGTTGGCGCCAGCACCAGCTTGGCCACCGCGATGAAGTGGAACTGGCGCTCGAAATGGTCGAGCGAGCGCTGCAGCTCCAGCGTGATCTTGTCGTGCACCTGGCGCTGCTTGTCCTCGTCGCCGTCGAGCAACTGGGGCAGGCGCACGTCGATGCGCCGCGACAGGTACAGCTCGGCGTTGAAGGTGACGGTGAGCAAGCCGCCGTCGGCGTCGAAGGACAGCATGGCCAGGCCGCGCCCGGCCGGCTCGAGCAGGGCCGAGATATTGCGTTGCGCCATGTCGGGGATGTCGATCGCGTCCAGCTTCAGCTTGTGCTCGCTGAACAGCAGCTGGCGCGGCGCGATCACGCTGTTGCGCGCGGCCACCGCGAACAGCGTGCGGTTGCGCACCGGCGCGTTGGCGTCGGGCGGGATGTCGAGCAGGTCGATGGTCGCCTCGGCCACCGGAAAGTCGAGCATGTCCTTGAGGCGCCAGCCGAGCGCGGTTTTCAATTCGGCCGGCGGCACGTTGGGCGCGTCCACCGACAGCAACTGGTAGTCGGCGGCGGCGAGCAGGCTGGCGCACTGGTAACGGGCCGGATGGGCTTCCTTCTTGACGCGCTCGAGCGCGCCGCCCTCGCCCTTCTCGTCCGGATAGAAGGCGGCCCATTCCACCACCGGCTTGGCGTTGACGACGCGCTTGACGGCGGCGCCGACGACGCCGTCGGCGCCAAAGGCGATCGCCAGCCAGCCATCATTATTTTTTTTTGCTTTAGCGAATAGACCCATGCCGACGTCTCAATGATTAGCGCTGCGCGAAGAAAACCCGGCAGATGCTTGATTATATTCAAGTTCCAACGATTTACCCGCCATATTTGCACAGGAGCAAAAATACCCGGCGATTTTTTGCGCCCAGGTCACACTTTCACTCCCTTGTCGCCCGTTCAATGCAGTTCGCGCAGGTAAATCAGCGGGCTGCGGTATTGGCCGAACACCAGCCGCGCGACCGTGCTGGGCAGCCAGAGCGGATCGCCCATGCGCAACTCGGCGCCGCCGCCCACGCCGGGCGCGCGCAGTTGCAGTGTGGCGAGCCCGGCCGCCATCGGCAGCGTCGCCGGCGCCGCGGCGGCCGCCAGGGCGCCGACCTTGCAGGCGCCGGCGACGGACAAAAACTTGGAACAGTTGCCAAACACGGCCCCGGCCGCGGTCACCGCGCTGGCCTTGGCGCCGCCGTCGCCGTCATGCAGACGCCAGCCCTGGTTGGCCGCGTAGCCGGTGAAATACTCGGCCCGCAGCGCAATGCGCAGCGGGCTCAATTCCGAACCGTAGGCGTTGCCCAGATTCAGGCGGCCGCTGGCCACCGTCACGCCGCCCTCCTTGCTGGCGGCGCCGCGCGACGAGGTCGCGCCGTCGCCGCCGGCGCTTTCGGCGGCGCGCAGGTAGACCGGCGTCGGCGCCGCCAGGCCGGTCGCGTGCGGCGCGGCGCCGTCGAAGGCGCGCGCAAACGCGTAGCTCGCCTTCAGCTTGGCCACGCCCGGCCCCAGCAGCGGGTCGGCGCCGAAGCTGGCGGCCGCCAGCGTGGCCGGCGCCAGCAGCGCGCCGGCCGGCGTGGCCGGCGGATTTTGCGTGGTGGCGCCGCTGCCGGCGCCGTTCCACGCCGTCAGCGTGGCGGCGCGGGCGAACGGGCCGCTGTAATTCAACAGCGTGGCGCCGGCCGCGTTGACCGCCGTCACCTGCAGCTCGAATTCCTGGCGCGAATACACCATCGTCGGCGCACCGGCCGGGCACACCATGCCGGTGCTGGCGCAGGGCAGCGGCCCGCTGGCCTGGGTTTCGAAGTGGTCGGCGACGAAGCGTCCGACGTTGAGCGGGGCGCCGCTGACGTTGCCGGCGCCGAGGTAGTCGGCGCTTTCCAACTGCGCCGTCAGCTTGATGACGCCGACGTCGCCGAAGGAGAAGCCGCTGCCCTCGGCGGCGCCGCCGCTGACCGCGCCAAACACCCCGCTCAGGTTCGGCAGGTTGACCATGCCGGCCAGCGGCGCGCCGGCCGCGTCGGTCGCGGCCTCGACCTTGAGCTTGATCCTGGCCGGGATTTGCTCGCGGCCGAAGCTGCTGGCCAGCACCGGCGTGACGCCGCCCGTCATCGCGCTCCAGCCCAGCTTGAAGGCGGCGCCGGCGGCAACGAAGGCCGGGTTGCTGGCCAGCGCCGGGGTGGTGGCCTGGTTGGCTCCCAGCCCCAGCGTGCTGGCCGTCAACAGGAAGGTCTGCGGCTTGGAGACGAAGGCGCCGGTGCTGCCGAGGCGGTTGCCGGCGTCGCTCATGTACATTTCGATGCGGCCGACGTCGGGATACAGCAGCTTGTTGTTGAGCCCGGTGATGGTGGTCGTGCCGCCCGACGTCGTCGCCGTGCCGACCGTCGGCGAATTGCCGGGGAAGCTGACGTTGACGGCCGCCGACCAGGCGCCGCTGGTGGGTCCGGGCATGGCGCCGGCGCCCACGCACAAGGGCATTTTATTGCTGGCCGTGGCGACGCTGGTGAAACTGGCCTGCTTGCCGGCGTTGGCAACCGGGTCGTGGCAGGACAGCGCGAAGCGCATTGGCACGTTGGTCGCGCCGCTGCCGAGCGCGGTCGGCACGCCCGCGCTGACATAGGTGATGTACAGGCCGGCGATGTCGACGTTGGCGATCGAGGAGGTCAGCGTGACCGGCTTGCACGGCTGGCCGGCGTTGCCGAACGGCACGTTGTGCACGCACAGCGCGTCGGTCAGCATATACGCCGGCACGAACTGGGCGGCGCCGACGATGGCGCTGACGCTGGCGGTGTTGTTGCCGTCGTAATAATCGAACAACGCGCCGCCGACGCTGGCGCTGTTGGTGATCGAGCCGCTGGCGTTGGCCGCCGCCGTCACCGTCACCACCAGCGGCGCCAGCGTGGCGCCGACCGCCAGCGGGCCGGGGTTGCTGCAGGAAACCAGTTGCCCGGCCACCGTGCAGCTCCAGCCGCTGCCGCCGGCGCCGCCGACGATGAAGGCGGCCGGCAGCGTGTCGGTGACGGTGATCGGGCCGCTTTCGCTGAGCGGCCCGTTATTGCCCACCGTAATGGTGTACTTGCTGGTTTTCGATTGCGCCAGCGGGCCGTCGAGCACCATCGCGATCGAGCGGTCGGTGGCCGGCACGTTCGGCGCGGCGATGATCTCGGCGTTCAGCAGCACCAGGTCGGCGCCCGAGCTGTAGGCGGTGCTGGCGCTGGTCTGGCCGGACAGGATCACCGGCGACTGCACGGTGTAGGCGTCGAAGTCGATGCCGTAGGAGGCGGCGTCGGCGTTGATGTTGCTGGCCGAGTTGAACTGGTTGCCGGAAACGTTGCTCGCGTCGACCTGGCCGACGCCGTTGTAGCGCAAATCCTCGCCGCCGCCCGACAGCGTGGTGTCGCCCTCCCAGGTGATGTGGCCGACCCGCCCGGTGGCGCTGCCGAGCGGATTGGGAATCTGGAAATTGCTCAGGTTCAGCGACAGCGACGAGTTGCGGATGTACTGGAAGCCCTCGTACAGGTTGAGCACGCGGAAGGTTTCGCCGGCCTTCGAATAGATCACCAGCAGCTGGAAGCCGCCCAGCACGCCCTCGACCGCGCAATGCGGCGCGCCGTTGTTAAAGCTCAGCCCGGACAGCAGATAGGTGTTGTTTTTTTTCGCATTGACCTGGCTGGTGACGTCGGCGGCGCCGCTGAAATAGTCGTAACCCACCGTCGCCGAGGAAAACTGGCGGTTGCCCGGCGCCGCCACGGCGACGCCGTCGAGCAGCACCGAGTAGTCCGGCGTGCTGCCCGAACCGGCCCAGTACAACTGGGCGTTCAGCACCACCGCGCCGGTCGGAATGCCGTTCAGCGTCAGCGTCGCCGACGTCGTTACGTCGCAAGGGCCGCTGGCGTTCGATTTGGTGCGCAGGGTTTTTTGCGCGCCGGTGAAGTTGACGTTGCCGGCGAAGCTCTTAAACAGCGTGATCGGGGTGTCGGCGGCGCGCGCGGCGGCGCAGGCCAGGGCCGCCGCCAGCAGCAACGCGGCCGCGGCGCGCCGGCGCGGTGGTCTAAAACTGGACATTGAGGACACGCTGGACATAGTCGGGGTCGTTGCTGGGGTTGGGACACTGGCCGGCCGCCGGGCGGTTGCAGGCGGTCGCCGTGACCTGGCGCACCGTCACGGCGCCGGCGCCGGCGCCGGCGCCGGTGGTGAGCGCGTTGCAGCGTACCGTCACGCTGAAGGCACTCAGGCTGGTGCCGGTCGGCAGCGCGAAGCTTTGCGGGGCGGCGTTGCCGGGACAATTTCCCGCGCGCAGCGCCTGGTACACGCCGAATTCAATACCGGCGCGGGCGGCCTGGTAGGCGCGCGCGCCCTGCGCGTCCAGCGCCACGCTGGCGTTCTGGGTGGTGCTCAAGGTCATCATCGCCACGCCCATGCCGGACAGCACCACCAGCAGGAAAATCGCCGTCACCAGGCCCAGGCCGGCGCTGCGCCGGCCCGGCGGCGAGGCGGCGCCGCGGGCGCGCGCGGCTTGCGCCAGCGGGCGCGTCATGGCGTGTTGTCCACGTGAACCTGGTGGAACAGCTTGATGAACTCGGCGTTGCCGGGCCGCTGCAGCGTCAGGGTCATCTCCACCAGCGCGCTGCGGGTGTTGGCCGGCTGCACGTAATTAAACGCGCAAGCGCTGACGTTCTCGGCCAGCAGCGCGCCCACGCCGGGCGGCGGCAGCGTGCCGGCCGCGGCAAGCTGGCGGTCGGCCCAAAAGCGCGTCAGCGTCCGGTTGACGGTGTCGCACACGTAGGTGACGGTGCCGGTGACGACCTGGAAGCGGCTGGTCGGCGAACTCATGACCGGGTTCGCGCTGGCGAAGGGGTTCGCCGCCATCGTGATGACGTTGCCGGCCACCGCGGCCACGGCGGCGACGTTGAGGCTGGCGGGGGCGCCGCCGGCCGGATTGGCGTTGGCCGGCTCGTAGCCCGGGCCCAGGTTGTAGACGACGATGAAGTCGCCGGGCACGATGGCTTGCTGGCCGGCCGGCATCGCGCCCAGCACGTTGAAGTCGAGTACCGCGGCGTTCTCGAAGTCGAGCGGCGTACCGCCCGCCAGCGCGTCCTCGACGGCCTGGTAGCGCCCGCCGGTCTTGGTCAGCAGGAAGCTCATCGTCCGGCCGTCGCCCGACGCCACCACGCTGTTGGGCAGCGCCAGGCGCACGTCGCGCCCGACGCGGCGCACCGCCGTGTCGGCGATGTCGCCCAGCTCGGCGCGCGCCGCCAAGTCGGTGTAGGCCTGCACCGGGACGCGGATGAACACCGCGACGATGCCGCCGATGATGCCGACGATGACGATCACCATCACCGCCTCGACCAGGGTGAAGCCCGCCTGCCCGCCGCGTCGGCCGCGTTGGCCGCGTTCCTTGGCGCCGTTCATATCGACCTCGGCGCGTAGCGCGTGCGGTAGCCGTCGAGCACGACGCTTTCGTTGCCGACGTTGACCGTGACGGTGATGCGCAGCACGTCCATCGTCGCCGGCGCCGCGCTCGAAACGATGGGCGCCGCGGCCGGCCCGAGGTTCTCGGGCGCGATGCGCAGCGTCGCGGTATAGCCGGTCACGGGCAGCGCCGCCAGGTTGACGTCTGCCAGGGCGCCGGCGGCGTTGTTGAAGGCCGCCTCGGCCGCGCCGAACTGGCCGACGTAATCGTTGACGTTATCGAACGGCCGGCTTTCACCGGCCAGCCGGCCGACCGTTTCGACGGTCGCGGCGCAGCCGGCGGCGCCGACCACGGCGGCGGTGGCGGTCTCGGCGTTGGCGTCGTTCGGGTCGCAAAACGTGAAATGGGCCAGTTGCACCTCCTCCAGCAGCGACTCGGCGATCAACAGCGCCTGCTTGCGCGCCAGCGGGTCGGCGCTGGCGCGCACCGTCAGGTTCATCACCTGCACCAAGCCGAGCACGGCGATGCCGACGATGACCATGAACATGATGAGTTCAACCAGGCTCAGGCCGCCCTGGCGGCGCTTAATGGACATAGCCGGTCTCCGCCTCGACGGTAATCGGATGCACGTCGGCGGCGCCGCCGCGCACCGTCATGAGCAGCGTGGCGAACGTCGAGACCCGGGCGCCGTCGGCGTCGAGCGCCGCGAAGGGCTTGCCGAGGGCGCTGAAGTAGAAGGAGGAGATGGCCGGCGCCTTCGTATAGCTGACGCCGGAGGGCGCGCCCTCGCAATGCCAGCGCGCGTCGCCGGCGCATTGAGCGACGGTGGCGGCGGCGCCGCTGTTGCCGCCCGAGGGCGGCACCACGCGGGCGGCGGCGGCGCAGGCGGCGTCGAAACACAGCGCCACGCCGCTGCCGTTAAGGCGCACGAACACGCGCCGGTTCTGCGCGATCGCCACTTTCTGCGCGTAGCGCAGCATGGACTGGCTTTGTTCGGCGAAGTTGCGCGCGTCGAAGGCCTGGCGCTCGAAAAAGCGCGGCATGGCCAGCGTCGCCAGGATGCCGGTGACAAGGATCACCGCGACCAGTTCGACGAGGGTAAAGCCGCGCTGGCCGAGGCCGGCCGCGCGCGCATGGTTGCGCATCTTCATGGCGATAGAACTCTGCATAGCGAAGCAAGGGCGCAACGCGCCGGCGGCCGACGCCAGCGGCAACGCCGTCGCAGGCGGCGCGCCGGCGCGGCCGCGCGTCGATACCCGACAATCGCCGCCGCTTACGGGGCGGGAGCGGCGGGGTTGGCGGCCGAACAGTTGGTCGCCGTCCCTTGCAGCGTGGTCGTGCCCGACGCCTCGACGTAGGTGACCGAGCAGGCCAGATGCTCGGCGTCGGCGGACACCACCGCGCCGGCGATGGAGTAGTCGGCAAGGCCGCCGGCGGCGACGACGATGCCCGCCGCGGTCGGCCAGCCCAGGGTCGTCATGCCTATGCTCTGCCCTTCCATCGTCACGGGGGTGTTGGCCGCGCCGCCCCGGGCCAGCCAGGTCGAATGGGCCAGCGCCGCGCCGCTTTGGATCGCCGCGCGCGCGGCCTGGACCTTGGCCAGGCGGGCGTCGCCGCTCAGATCGGCGAAACGCGGCAGGGCGGTCGCCGCCAAAATCCCCAGGATGACGATCACGACGATCAATTCGATCAGCGTGAAGCCCGCTTGCGCCTTGCCGGAAAAACCTTTCATTGACTGCCTGTTCATACTCGTCTCCAAATCATTTAACAATCCATTCGCACGGCGGAAAATCTACCATGCCATATATAACGACAAGTTATTCATAAACTTGATTCAAAACAATACTCATCCCCTTGGATTGCACAGGCAGGTTCTGGGCCGGGCCGGATAAGCTTACCTTGAATTGCAAGGCCTTTGGCTGGGATCCGCTAAAAATTTTTCCCTCGGCCAACAAATACACCAGCTTGCCGGCGCCGCGGTCGAAGTACCACTGGCCGGCGGCCACCTCGCCGTTGGCCGGCGCGGCGTATTCGCCGGCGTAGTTGGCCGGCCTCGCGGCCAGCCATTCCATCGGGTTTTGCCGCGCCAGCGCCGGCATTTCGGCCTGCCGGTTGCCGGCGTAAAGGTGCGCCAGCTTCAGCGCCAGCGCGGCCCGCAGCAGGTTCGCCGTGCGCGCCACGGCGGCCAGCTCGGCCTGCTCCTGGTAGTACGCCAGCCGCGTCAGCAGCACCGCGCCGAGCACGCCGACGACGATCGCCGCCACCGCGCTTTCGAACAAGGAGATGCCGCGTTGCGCGCCGCGCCGTCTGTTGTTCCAGCGCAACAATGGCCGGCGGCTCATTTGCGCAGCGCCACTTTGCCCAGGTCCCAGACCGGCAGGAAAATCCCCAACGCCAGCACCAGCACCATCAGGCCCAGGAAGGTGATCAGGATCGGCTCGATCTGCGCCGACAGGGTCTTCAATTCATAGTCGACCTCGCGCTCGTACATCTGGGCGATTTCATCCATCAGCTCGTCGAGCGAGCCGGACTCCTCGCCGACGGCGATCATCTGCAGCACCACCGGCGTGAACACGCCGGCCGCCACCGAGGTGCGCAGGATGCTTTCGCCGCGCTCGACGCCGTCGCGCATCTGCTCGACGCGGGCGCACAGATAGGCGTTGTCGACGGTCTGCGACACCACCGTCAGCGCCTGCACGATCGGCACGCCGCTGCGGCTCGACAGCGAGAAGCTGCGGGCGAAGCGCGCCATCGTGCCCTTCAGGATGATCTTGCCGGCGATCGGCACGCGCAGCTTGTGCCGGTCCCAGGCGTAGCGGCCGGCCGTCGTGCCCAGCCAGGCGCGCACGCCCAGCACGGCGGCGCCCGTCAGCAGCAGCAGCAGCGGCCAGTAATTGACCATGAAGTTCGAGCTGCCGATCAGCACCCGCGTCATCAAGGGCAGCTCGGCGTTGAAGCTGGCGAACACCTTGACGAACTGCGGGATCACGAAGACGTTCACCACCACCATCGCGATCAGCATCGCGGCCACCACGAAGACCGGGTAGCGGGTCGCGCTCTTGACGCGGGCGCGCATGTCGCGGTCGAATTCGAGGTGGTCGAACAGGCGCAGGAAGACCTCTTCGAGGCGGCCGGTCATCTCGCCCACGCGCACCATCGACAGGTAGAAATTGGAAAACACCTCGGGGTGGCGGCGCATCGCCGCCGACAGCTCGCGCCCGGCGTCGAGCGACTCGCGCAAGTCCTTGATGACGCGCCCGAAGGCCTTGCTGATGGCCGACTCCTGCAAGCCGGCCAGGCCGCGCATGATCGGCACGCCCGACTTGAGCAGCGTGTAGAGCTGGCGGCTGAACAGTTGCACGTCCATCGAGTTGACCTTTTTCTCGGTCAGGCGCTGCCACAGGCCCTGGTCGGCGCCGGCCGCGCTGACGGCCTTGCTGGTCTGCGCGATCTCGACCGGCGTGGCGCCGGTGGCGAACAACTGGTCGGCCACGACGCCGCTGTCGGCGCCCTCCAGCACCCCGCGGATCAACTCGCCGGCGCCGTTGCGGGCTGTGTAGGCGAAAAAAGGCACGTCACTCCTCGATCTGGTTACTGATGCGCATCGCCTCGGCCACCGTCGTGCGGCCCTGCACCACCAGGTGCACGGCGTGCCGGCGCAGCGTCTCGCCGGCCATCTGCGCCGACGCCACCTTCAGGAAGTGCGCCGGGTCGGGGTCGTTGGCGGCGTCGGCCACCGCCTGCGTCATCTCCAGCAGCTCGTAGACGCCGGTGCGGCCGCGGTAGCCCATGCCGTTGCAGTGCGAGCAGCCCTTGCCGTGGAAGTAGTGGTGCTGGTCGACCAGCGCGCCCAGCTCCTGGCGCAGCCATTCGCGCTCGGTCGGCGCCAGCGGGTGCGGCTCGCTGCAGCTTTCGCAGATCACCCGCACCAGGCGCTGCGCCAGCACCGCCTGCAGCGCGCTGCCGACCATGTAGCGCGGCACGCCCATGTCCATCAGCCGCAGCGGCGTGCTACGGGCGTCGTTGGTGTGCAGCGTCGACAGCACCAAATGGCCCGTCATGGCCGCGCGCAGGCCGATCTGCGCGGTTTCCTGGTCGCGCATCTCGCCCACCAGCACGATGTCGGGGTCCTGCCGCAGCGCCGAGCGCAGCACGCGCGCGAAGTCGAGCTCGATCTTGTCGTTGACCTGCACCTGGTTGATGCCGGCCAGGCGGTACTCGACCGGGTCCTCGACGGTGATGAGTTTTTTCTCCACCGAGTTCAACTCGGCCAGCGCGCAATACAGCGTGGTGGTCTTGCCGCTGCCGGTCGGGCCGGTCACCAGCACCAGGCCGTTGGGGCGCTGGACGATGGCGCGAAAGCGCGTCACCAGCGCCGCCGGCATGCCGATGGCGTCCAGGCGCAGCGTGGTGCCGCCCTGGTTCAGCAGCCGCATCACCACCGACTCGCCGTACTGCGTCGGCATGGTCGAGATACGCACGTCGACGCGCTGGTTCTTGACGCGGATGGCGAAGCGGCCGTCCTGCGGCAGGCGCTTTTCCGAGATGTCGAGGTCCGACATCAGCTTCAGGCGCAGCGCCAGCGAACTGGCCACCTTGATGTCGGCCTCGGTCTGCAGGTGCAGCACGCCGTCGATGCGGAAGCGGATCTGCAGGCGCGCCTCCTGCGGCTCGATGTGGATGTCGGAGGCGCGCACCTGGGTGGCGTCGTCGAACACCGACTGCAGCAGCTTGACGATGGGGGCCTCTTCCAGCCCCGGGTTGGCGGCCAGCGCGCCGAAGTCGACGGCGCTGTCGCCCAGGTCCTGTTCGAGCTCGCGGGTCAGCTCGGTGATGTCCTCGGTGCGCCGGTAGATCCGGTCGATCGCCGCCAGCACCTCGCTCTCGTTGACCACGGCCAGCTCGATGTTGCGCTTGACCAGGCGCGCGATCTCGTCGTAGGCGAACAGGTCGGTGGGGTCGGACATGCCGACCAGCAGCGTGTCGATGCGCTGCTCGAGCACCAGCGCGCGGAAGCGCCGCGCCTGGGTTTCCGGCAGCAGGCGCACCACCTCGGCGTTGATGTTGTAGAACTTCAGGTTGATATACGGGATGTCGAACTGCTTGGCGAGCGCGCCGGAGATTTGCTCCTCGGTGACGAAGCCGTGCTCGACGAAGACCCGGCCGAGCTTGCGGCCGGTGCGCTTCTGCTCGGTCAGCGCCAGGCCCAACTGTTCTTCGGACAGCAGCTTTTGCTGCACCAAAATCTCCCCCAGCCGGACTTTTTCTGGCCTTGCCATACCCACTCCTCGGTTCGCGCACGTCGATTAAGCTGCCACAGCAGGCAGCGGCCCATTTTATGCCAGAAAGTGGCCGCGCCAAAACAATCGGCCGCGAATAGTCATCCACGGCAACAACAAACGCCAACGCGACGGGGACCAACGCGACGGGGACAGACCACGATTTCCGGGAAAGTATTTCCCGGAAATCGTGGTCTGTCCCCGGTTTGCGCTTGCCGCGCGTGGCCAGAAGTGACGATAATGCGCTACAGTCTGCTCCGGGCAGCCCCGCCCGCGCCAACCCCACAGCGTCCGGCCATCCATGAGTGTTTCAGCAGTGCGTTTTCAACAGGTAGTCAAGAGCTATGCCGGCGGCGCGGTGCTGCGCGGCGTCGAGCTGGAGGTGCGCGCCGGCGAAAGCTTCGGCCTGGTCGGCGTCAACGGCGCCGGCAAGACCAGCCTGGTCAAGTGCATGTTCGACTTTTGCGCGCTCGACGCCGGCGCCATCGCCATCTTCGGCCTGTCGCACCGCCTGCCGGCGGCGCGCGCGCCGCTGTCCTTCCTGCCCGAGCGCTTCAGCCCGCCCTACTACCTGAGCGGCGCCGCCTTCCTGCGCTACATGCTCAAGCTGCAGGGCCTGCCCTACGACGCCGCCCGGGTCGGCGCCATGCTGGCCGCGCTCGACCTGGAGCCGGCCGCGCTGACGCGCCAGGTGCGCGCCTATTCGAAGGGCATGACGCAAAAGCTCGGCCTGGCCGCCTGCCTGCTGTCGGACAAGCCGATGCTGGTGCTCGACGAGCCCACCAGCGGCCTCGACCCGAAGGCGCGCGCGCTGCTCAAGCGGCAGTTGCGCCTGCTGCGCGACGCCGGCCGCACCCTGCTCTTCACCTCGCACGCGCTGGCCGACGTCGAGGAGTTGTGCGACCGCATGGCCATCCTGCACGAGGGCCGCATCCGCTTCGTCGGCACGCCGCGGCAATGCCGCGCCGACTACGCCGCCGCCAACCTGGAGCAGGCCTTCCTGCACTGCATCGCCTGAACCGGAGCCACAGCATGTACCACGCCCACTTCGGCCTCGACGAGGCGCCCTTCAGCATCACGCCGAACCCGGCGTTTTTCTACAGCGGCAACACGCGCGGCGCCATCCTCGACGCCCTGCTCTACAGCGTCATCCACGGCGAGGGCATCATCAAGGTCACCGGCGAGGTCGGCAGCGGCAAGACCATGCTGTGCCGCATGCTCGAAAGCCAGTTGCCGCCGCACATAGAGGTGATCTACCTGGTCAACCCCAGCCTGGCGCCGGACGAGGTGCTGTTCGCCATCGCCGGCGAACTGAACCTGGCAAGCGGCGGCAAGCGCGCCGACGAGGTGCTGCGCCTGCTGCACGGCGACCTGATCGACAAGCACGCGGCCGGCCGCCAGGTGGTGCTGCTGGTCGAGGAGGCCCAGGCGATGCCGCTGGCCACGCTCGAACAGATCCGCCTGCTGACCAACCTTGAAACGGCGCACCACAAGCTGCTGCAGATCGTGCTGTTCGGCCAGCCCGAACTGGACGCCAGCCTGAACCTGCCCGAGATGCGCCAACTCAAGGAGCGCATCACGCACAGCTTCGCGGTGCCCTTGATGGCGCCCGAGCTGGTGCCGGAGTTCCTGGCCTGCCGCCTGGGCGCCGCCGGCCACCGCGGTGCGGCCCTGTTCGACGCCGAGGCGGTGCGCCAGCTGGCGGCCGTGTCGCGCGGCATCGTGCGGCGCATCAACATCCTGGCCGACAAGGCCATGCTGGCCGCCTTCGCCGACGACGCCGCCGTCGTCGGCGCCAAGCACGTCCGCGCGGCCATCGGCGACAGCGCCTTCGGCCGGCCCGCGCGCCCGGCGCGGCGCCGCGTCGCCGCCGCCGCGCTGGGCGCGTTGCTGCTGGCCGGCGCGGCGGCCTGGGCCTGGCTGCCGGCGGCGCCGGCGCCGGCGGCGGCGCGCGCCCGGGTGCAGCCGCTGCAAGCCTGCCTGGACGCCAGCCGGGCCTGGCTGGCGGGCGCGCCGGCGCAGCACCTGGCGCTGCAAATCATGGTCTTGCCGTCCAGCGACCGGGCCGGCCTGAACAACTTCCTGCGCGACACCGGCGACGCCATCGGCCTGCAGCAGGTGCACGCCTATCCGCTGCGGCTGGACGGCGCGGCCCACACCGCCATCGTCTACGGCAGTTTCCGCACCCGCGCCCAGGCCGAGGCGGTGCAGGCGCTGCTGTCCGAGCAGGGCCCGTACCGGCCGCGGATCGTCGACGTCGCCGCCATCCGCGCCGAAGTGGCGGCGTCCGGCGCCGGTCCACTGTGGTGATACTTGCCAATAAAGCCGTTTCCACCGGCTTATTTCACGCTTTGTCCGGCGACCATGCGCGGTACAATTGCTTTTATACGGCCAAGGTGGTTAAAATTTCAAAAGTACAACAATTAGCGGCCTCTAGGGCGGAACATCAATGAAAATACCTGCTGCCCCCCTTATGCCGGCCCTGTGCTGCGCGCTGCTCGGCGCGTGCGCCGGCCCATCGCTGCCGACCTCCCCCAGCCACATCAGCGAAGCGCCGCAAGCGGCCGGCGCCATCCCCGAGACGGTCCAGCAAAGCACCGCCCTGCGCCCGCCCGCCCCCGCCGCCAAGCTGGAAACCTACAGCGTGACGGTGCACAAGGTGCCGGTGCAGTCGCTGCTGTTCGCGCTGGCGCGCGACGCCGGCATGAACGTCGACATCCACCCCGGCATCGACGGCAGCGTCACGCTGAACGCGCTCAACCAGACCCTGCCGCAATTGCTGACGCGCATCTCCCGGCAAGTCGACATGCGCTATGAAATCGACGGCAAGAACCTGACGGTGCTGCCCGACACCGCCGTCTGGCGCCATTACAAGGTCGATTACGTCAACATCGCGCGCAGCACCAACAGCAGCGTCAACATCGCCACCCAGATTTCCACCGCCGGCGGCGGCTCCAGCGCCGGCGGCGGCGCCGGCGCGGCGGCCAACAGCGGCGGCGCCGGCTCGGCCGGCGGCAACAACAATTCGACGACCTCGGTGCTCAACAAGTCGGAAAACAATTTTTGGTACAGCCTGGAGCGCAATATCCGCGACCTGCTGCGCGAAACCACGCTGGGCGACCCGCTGACGGACCCGCTGGCGCAAATGGCCCAGAGCGGCGCCGGCCAGGGCCAATACCAGAGCCAGTACCAGAGCAACCAAAACAACCCGAACAACCAGAACCAGGGCCAGAACCCGCTCCAGGGCGGACAGCAGAACCAGGGCCAATACGCGCAGAACCCGCCGGCCGGCGGCCCGAACGCCGTCCAGGGCGGCCAGGGCCAACAGCCGGGCGACGCCTCCGCCGCGCTGAAGATGGCCAACAAGGGCAGCCCGTCGTCGGTGGTGGTCAACGTCGAGGGCGGCCTGATCGCCGTGCGCGCCACCGGCCGCCAGCACGAGAAGATCCAGGAATTCATGGACATCGTGCTCAGCAGCGCCAAGCGCCAGGTCTTGATCGAAGCGACCATCATCGAGGTGCGCCTGAGCGACCAGTACCAGCAGGGCATCAACTGGTCGCGCCTGCGCGGCCCGGACAGCGGCCTGAGCGTGACGCAAAAGCAGGTCGGCAACACCGCGCTGCTGTCGGCCGTCACGCCCGGCGCCACGCCGGGCTTGCTGGTGCTCGACTACCTGAATCCGACCAGCCGCCTGGGCAACATCGCCGCCACCATCCAACTGCTCGAATCGTTCGGCAAGGTAAAGGTCCTGTCGAGTCCGAAAATCAGCGTGCTCAACAACCAGACGGCGCTGCTCAAGGTGGTCGACAACCAGGTCTTTTTCACCATCAAGGTGACGCCGGCGGTGTACGGCCTGAACAACGTCATCACCACCCCGGCCACCTACGAGTCGCGCCTGGAGACGGTGCCGGTCGGCTTCGTCATGAGCGTGACCCCGCAGATCGCCGACAGCGACGAGGTAACGCTGAACGTGCGCCCGACCATCACGCGCATCGTCGGCTACGTGCAAGACCCGAACCCGGAACTGGCCCGCGGTAGCACGCCGGTGGTCAGCAAGGTGCCGGTGATCCAGGCGCGCGAGCTGGAGTCGATCATGAAGGTCAGCAGCGGCCAGGTGGCGGTGATGGGCGGCCTGATGCAGGATTCGGTCGACAACAACAAGGACAGCGTGCCGGGCGTCGGCAGGATTCCCATTTTGGGCGACTTGTTTTCGTACCGTAACGAAAGCAGCAGCAAGACCGAGCTGGTGATTTTCATCCGCCCGGTCGTCGTCAAGGACGCCAGCATCAACGGCGACTACAAGGACTACCGCTATCTGCTGCCGAGCGCGGCGCCGGCCCAGCCCGCGCCCCGGACAGCCCCGGCCGCGCAGGCCTATCCCGCCGTGAGGGCAGACGGAACATGAGCCTACTGATGCAGGCGTTGAAGAAGGCCGAGCGCGCCAAACAGAATAGCGCGCACGAGGACGAGCTGGAAAAGCCGTCCGAGGCGTACGACCAGATCCTCTCGCTGTCGCCGCGCGAGCGGCAGGACGCGCCGGCCGCCGCGCCGGCGGCGCTGGCGCTGGAGCCGGTCGACGGCTTGAGCCTGGCGCCGCTGGGCACGGCCGCGGCGGCGGCCGAAGCGCCGTCCTTCGCCGGCCCCGCGGCGCAGGCGCGGTTCGCCGCGCCTGCGCCGGACGCGCCGCGCCCGGCCGCCGCCTTCGAGGCGCCGCGCCAGGAGAGCGCCCGCGCCAAGCCCGAGCCGCCGCCGCGCCCGCGCGCGACGCCGCGCGCCAAGCCGGCCGCCGCCGCGCCCGCGCCGATGTCGGTCGATCCGGCGACGCTGCGCCTGGCGGGGCTGTGCACCGTGCTGGCGCTGGTGCTCGGCGGCTTCGGCTACTGGTACTGGCACGCCACCAACGGCGGCGCCGGCGCCAACCTGCCGATGGTGCCGATGCCGCTGACGGAAGCGCCGGCCGCGCCTGTCGGCGCGCCGGGGGGGGCCCCAGAGGGCGGCGGGTCTAGCAAACCACCGGAGAGGGGGGATGCGGGTGGAGAGGAGCCCAGGGTGCCGTTTTTCTGCGATGATAAACAGCG
>NZ_JBJXIB010000021.1:0-51651 GCF_046115965.1 Janthinobacterium sp. CG_23.3
TACGCAAGCAAGGCCATGGCATGCTTGAGGTTCTGCTCCGGGCCTTCAACGGTAATCCTATCCCGCTTGCCGCATAGCGGCTGAACAGTCACCAATTTTACTCCGTGGGACCGCAATAACTCGCGTCCACCCTAAATTTAGCAATCAACGGCAAAAAATAGCGATTGGGGCAAACCGTTTAGTCGAATTGGAGTTATAACGAAATGCATATTGATACTTTCAAAGAAATCATTGCGACGTTTGCTGATCCAGGCACCGAAATGCTTGTCGATGGTCCGAAGGTTCTGTTTTCTGTCAACGGACAAATAGTTGAGGCTGCAGTCACGATATCCTTCGGTGACGTGCAAGTTGATGACGGTAGCGGTCCAATCTCGGCATCAATTTGGATCGTCAAAAGACTCGCCAACTTAACGATGCTCGCGTCACGGATGAAGGAGCTCGTATCACCTACTAAACATTTTGTATCACCTGCTGCATATATACTTCAATCCTTGGAGACGCGTCCGGACGAGGTCCCGTTCGAAACCGACGATGCATTATCGTCCACTATTCAAGTCCTCAATCAGCGAAGCCCACTTGAAACAACAGTATTATATGTTACGAGCGACGCGGGTGAAGGGAAAACATCATTGATAAATGAACTTGCGTTAGAGCAGGCGTCCCGTTTCTTAGCGAATAAGGCTGATTGGCTTCTCGTTCCTATTCCCTTGGGAGGGCGACATTTTTTACGCTTTGATGATATCACTGTGGGAGTACTTCAAAATAAATATCGTTTCCCTTTTCTCTACTATGACTCGTTTCTGGCATTAGTGCGAATGGGCGTAATCGTTCCAGCGTTCGACGGATTTGAGGAAATGTTTGTCGAAAATAGCTCAGGAGAAGCCCTTTCTGCGATGGGAATTTTAGTTGGAGCTCTTAACTCCACTGGTGCAGTTATGATTGCTGCGCGAAAAGCCTACTTTGAGTTCGAAAATTTAAAATCGCAAGAGCGACTGTATGACACAATCAATGGATATTCAGTTGGCTTTGGGAAATTAGAATTGCGTCGATGGGGTAAGAAGGAATTCTTGGAGTATTGCGGCAAGCGAAATATTGCATCTTCGGAGTCGATTTATGATAGCGTACGTGTTCGCTTAGGAGCTGGCCACTCACTCCTAACGCGGCCTGTGCTTGTGAAGCGTCTTGTGGATATAGCTGTAAAAAGTCAGTCGCTAGAGACGTTTTTGGATCAGATTCAAGTGTCTGGTGCTGATTTCTTTTCTGTTTTTGTGCGTGGGATTATTGAGCGCGAAGCCACCGAAAAGTGGGTTGATCGTTCCGGTGAGATGGGGACAGTGTTATTAACTGTTGATGAGCATGTTGAATTGTTAGCCCAGGTGGCGCTGGCAATGTGGGACGCACGTGTTGACTATCTAAAACGAGATTTACTCGAATTTTCGTCTGATTTATTTTGCGAAACAAAACGAAAGTCTGCCCAGCAATCGCAACAGATCAGGGAACGACTGCGCGGGCACGCCCTGCTTGTTGGGTCGCCGAATGCACAGAATGCCGTTGAATTTGATCATGATGAGTTTAGATTATTTTTCCTTGGTGAAGCACTCGCCGATATTCTGAAAACACCGTCCGAGCGTGCGAAAATTGAAGTCTTAAGCGCATTACGAAAAGGTGTGCTTCCAGAGAATTCGTTGCTATCGTTGTTGCGCGCAATTAAACGAGACGCCAATATCAATAAAATTGCTGTTGCGAAAATATTAATTGAAATAGGCGGATTGGATAACCAAGCATCATATACCCAAGAGAATTGTGGAGCTCTTATCTTGCGGCTTCTCAGTGACACAGATGCCAGTGGTGTAAATATAGAAAATATTGCGTTGCCAATCGATGTATTTCGCGATCTTAAGCTGAATGGTATCGTGTTCGCTAACTGTTATATATCTCAAAATAATTTGGAAAATTCTTCATTTACTAATTGCACATTCAATCATTGTATTTTCGGGCAGCTTCGTGTATTTCCATCTACTTCTTTTTTTGAAGTCACATTTGATGAATGTCAGATTGATTCTCTCCGGCTTGACGATTCTGGGATTGAAATTTGGGAGCCTGTTGCAATCATCTCAAAATTACGGACATTAGGAGTTGTTTTTAATAATGGAAATGATCTATTCGATACAAAAATTGTTGAAACTGAGCTCGACGATCAGTTGGGTAGTGTTGACAAATTACTCAGATATTTTATGAGGAGCACACACATAAGTGAATCGGTAATAAAAATGAAACTTGGCGACCGAGGGCAAGCTTTCATTGATAGGACATTGCCATTTTTAATTGAAGCCGGCGCATTATCTGAAATTGAAAATAGAGGGGGCGGCACGCAACGACGATTCAGACTTTCTCTTTCGTTGGAGAAACTAAATTCAGCAATGGCCACTTCGCGCGGATCGTTCGACACTTTCATAAAGTCGTGTTCGATACCCTAATCATTGACTGACTGCAAGAAACAGCTCCTGCCCTCATTTTCGCGTCGTGAGATTTTTATAACGGATGCGATTGAAAAAGTAAGATACGCGCCCTTGATGCGCTATGGAAGCTTTCTTGAGCGACGAGGCGGACGCAGTTGCAATCGCACTGAACGCACACAAGGGGAGTAGTTTTCGCGTTTCTCTTTTGAAAAATTGTTCGTGAGACGACGTGTTGCCGTAAAAAGTCTGCAACGGGGCGTTTGCAGACAGTCAGCATTGCCTCACAATCGTTGCAAGCAGCGTTTAGGTAACAACGTCGATTTCTCGGACGATAACGTTTACCCTGTTGCTACCAGCAACGCAATTAATTAAATTGCCACAGAGTTACCTTTTAAACTCTACTTAGCGAATGCCGAGGAAAGCGGTTCCGTGGCTGCGCGACGCGTCCGTGCCGGCGACCAGCAACTGGCGCCGGCCATTGGCAAGCGGATATTCCACCGCAATGCCGCTAACGCTCTGTCCAGCCGTGCTGCAGGGCGCGGCACCAAACGCCAGCGAGAAATCAAATATATTCTTTCCCGATGCGCGCGGCTTCATGGCGCCGCTAAACGCGCAGCCGTTGGACGAGCCGGTGAAGGCGCCGTTCGCAGCGACAGTCAACGTAACCGGCTTGCCCAGCAGGTCGGTCAGACTCCAAGCCCCGGCGATATTGGCGAGCTTGGCCTCGGTATCGTACGAATAGCTCGAATTCGATAAAGTGGTGCTGCCGACAAATTTGTATTCGATCGGGCCTTCCGTTACGGTGCCGTTCAAACTGGTCTTCGACACATATTTGGTGTTGAGGATGCCTGAGAGGACGGTGCCGTCCGCAACGAACTCTTTTAGATTGGTCGAGGTCAGGTTGCCGTTGTCGACCTTGCCGCTGCCTTGAATGAAGCCGCCGACCGCCAGGCCGCCACCAACGAGTGGTGCGCCGAACAGCGTGTAAAATTCCTGGTTTTCCAACACGACCGTATAGTGAACGGCGGCGTTGTCGATGGTTCCTTCATACACGCCTTCTGCGCTTGCCACAGAGTCGCCGCCGTCGCCGCCGCAACCGGCCAGTAAGATCGATAGCAAGGAAGTGGCCAATGTTGCATTTGCATATTTCATTTTTATTGTCCGTAAATTAACTTAAAGAATTAATTTTACGGGAAATTAAAGTGAATGTATTAAAATTAACTTTCTGTTTTATTGTTCTAGAACAAGATGGGGCAGGGTCAATTGTAATCGTGTTTTCGCACGGGAGAACTGATGCTAACTATATTGCAATTGATTTGTTGTATCATGTGGCGCATTCGCCATCCGTACCTGTCTTGAAAGCGTCTACCGATGGATAAGCAGTTGCTTTTTGTTTGCTTCCTCACCTTTGTCATCCATATCATCGGCACGCTTGCCTATTCGGTGCGTATTGCCGGCGTACGCACCCGGCGCATCGCGGTGTCGTTCGCGCTGTTCAGCATCTTGGTGCTGGTGTCGCGCACCTCGAATTCCTTTCTCAGCCCTTTGCTGGCGAAGCGGGTGGAGTCGAACCTGCCGGGCCTCGACGCCGCCGGCGCGCTGTTGTCGGACTTCCGCTGGCTGCTGCTGTCGGCCAGTGTCGCCACCGTGGTTGGCGCGCTGCTGATTCCGACGTTCCAACGCGTGTTTTGCCGCGCCGTGCTGCACTTCCAAGTGCACCGCTCGGTGCCCAAGTTGATACTGCATGGTTTCTTCAAGGGCGGGCTGTCGTATGTGAAGGACTCGGCCAGCCTGCCGGCCGCCGCCAACGTCACCACGCTGCACAAGGGTTACGGCGTGTCGCTGCGTATTAGCCTGCTCAACATCGGCGCCGTCGCGCTGTGGACGGTTGGCTTGTTTGCCGCGCTGTATGCCGGCGTGCTCGACCCGGACGTGCGCGTGACTTCGAGCACGCTGTCGTCGATCATCAACGGCGGCGCCACCATCGCGATGGCCATCTTCATCGATCCGCACATGTCCGGCATGACCGACGATGTGGTGGAGGGCAGGGTCAGCGAGTCGCAGTTCCGCAAGGCGGTGGTTTGGCTGGTCGGCAGCCGCCTCGCAGGCACGCTTCTGGCGCAGGTCTTGCTGGTTCCGTCCGCGTTTTTGATCGTCTATGTCGCACGGGCGCTGTGAGCGCCGCCACTCAATACAAACGATAGGACACAGATGAAAATTGATACTTTCCGCCACGCCGCCGCCGCCGATGTGGCCGACGTTGCCCGCCTGGTCAACCTGGCCTACCGTCCGCCCGCCGGCGCGGCAGGCTGGACCCACGAGTCCGATCTGGTGGCGGGGGAGCGCATCGACGCGGCCAGGGTCGCCGCGATGCTCGACCAGCAGCAGTCGGCGCTGCTGCTGGGGTTTGCCGACGGGCGCCTGGTGGCTTGCGTCCATGTGGAAAAGGAGGGCGACAGCAGTTACATCGGCATGCTGGCGGTGGACCCGGCGTTGCAGACGGCCGGTGCCGGCAAGTGCATGCTGGCGCGCGCGGAGGAGTTCGCCCGCAGCGCGTTCGGCGCCGTCTCGACGCGCATGGTGGTGGTCTCGGCCAGGGAGGAGCTGTTGGCGTTTTATCTGCGCCGCGGCTACCGGAAAACCGGCGACGTGTCGGCCTTTCCGCTGGCCGCCGGCGTCGGCGTGCCTTTGCGCGACGGTTTGACGATCGAGGTGCTAGAAAAGAGCATGGGCGGTTGAACGTAGTGCCGCTGCCGGAGGTTGGATTCGCTTAGCGTAAGCCGACGCCTGGCCGCTGGCGACGCCAGTCGGGTTACGCCGTTCCGGCTAACTCGACCTACGAAATCCTTGATTTGGCGGCATTACCGTCTGAATGCGCAAATCAGATATCGTTGGTCGAAATGAGTCGTTTGGTTTGTGCCGCGCGGTGATTACAGTTTGAGTTCGGGGTTGCGCGGTCCAGTCGGACGCGCCGCCAAAGACTGTAACGCACTGTGAGGGCGCACCATGAAGAGAATTTTTTTGAAGAGCGTATTGGCGCTGGCGGCCGCCGCCGCGCTGGCCGGACCGGTGTTCGCCGCCGACCGCGAGGTTAACATCGCGTTTCAAACGGTGGTCGAGCCGGCCAAGGTGGCGCAGGCCGACGGCGAGTATGAGAAGGCCAGCGGCTGGAAGATCAACTGGAAGAAGTTCGCCAGCGGCGGCGATGTGATCACCGCCGTGGCCTCCGGCGATATCCACATCGGCTATGTCGGTAGCAGCCCGCTGGCGGCCGCGGCCACCAAGGGTTTGCCGATCGAGACCATTTTCATCGCCGCCGAAATCGGCGACGCCGAGGCGCTGGTGGTGCGCGACGGCAGCGGCATCACCAAGGCCCAGGACCTGGTCGGCAAGAAGATCGCGGTGCCGTTCGTCTCGACCACCCATTCCAGCCTGCTGGCGGCGCTCAAGCACTGGAAGATCGATCCGAAGTCGGTGCAGATTCTGAACCTGCGGCCTACCGAGATCGCCGCCGCCTGGCAGCGCGGCGATATCGACGCCGCCTATGTCTGGGACCCGGCGCTGGGCAAGGCCAAGGAGAGCGGTAAGGTGCTGACCGACTCGGCCGAGGTGGCGAAGTGGGGCGCGCCGACCTTCGACGCCTGGATCGTGCGCAAGGACTTCGCCGCCGAGCATCCTGATTTCGTCACGGCCTTCGTGCGCGTCACCGGCAAGGCTTACGCCGAGTACCGCAAGAACGGCAAGAGCTGGGGCGCCGATTCAGCCCAGGCCGAGAAGATCGCGCGCCTGACCGGCGCCAGCAAGGCCGACATTCCGCTGCTGCTGGCCGGCAGCCAGTTCCCCACGCTCGACGAGCAGGCTTCGGCCAGGCTGCTGGGCGGCGGCACGGTGCGCACGCTGTCGGACACGTCGCTGTTCTTGAAGGAGCAGAAGAGGGCCGACAAGATGCTGGCCAGCTACCAGGCCTTCGTCACGCCGCGTTTCGCCAAGCTGGCCTCGGCACGCTAAGGGCGGCGCGATGATCCGCTTGCACAAGGTTGGCGTCACGTTCGAGGCCGCCGGTTGCGCCGTCGAGGTACTGCGCGATATTTCACTCGATTTGCAGGACGGCAGTTTCAACGTCGTCATCGGCGCCTCCGGCTGCGGCAAGACCACGCTGCTGAACCTGATCGCCGGCTTCGTCGCGCCGTCCGCCGGCAGCGTCGCCATCGACGGCCGCGCCATCGCCGGGCCGGGCGCCGACCGTGGCGTAGTGTTCCAGGACGACGCCCTGCTGCCTTGGCAGAGCGTGCTGGAGAACGTCGCCTTCGGCCTGCGCCTGGCGGGCGTGCCGAAGCCGCAGCGCGAAGCGAAGGCGCGCGAGTATCTGCTGCTGACCGGTTTGGAGCGCTACGCCGACTATCCGATCTGGAAGATCTCGGGCGGCATGCGCCAGCGCGTCGGCCTGGCGCGCGCCTTGGCGGTCGATCCGCGCTTTTTGCTGCTCGACGAGCCGCTCGGCGCGCTCGACGCGCTTACCCGCGAGCGGATGCAGGAACACCTGTTGCGGGTCTGGCAGGCTTCCGGCAAGGGGCTGTTCATGATTACGCACAGCGTCGAGGAGGCGCTGTTCCTGGCCACCGACCTGGTGCTGTTGCGGGCCAGGCCGGGGCGGGTGGAGAGTATTCGTCGGCTCGATTTCGGCGCCCGCTTCGTGGCGGGCGAACCGGCGCGCAGCATCAAGTCGGACCGCCGTTTCGTCGAGCTGCGCGAGGCGATTTTGCACGAGCTGTTGGGTAACGAGGACGCTTACCACGAGGAGTTGGCGGCATGAGCGAGTTAAATTCTATTTTTGGCCACGCGGACGAGGCCGCGCCGCCGCGGCGTTCGTGGCGCCTGTCCGAGCGCGGCATCACCGCGCTGACCGTGCTGGCCCTGTTCGCGCTGTGGTGGGCCGTGACGGCCTTTGGCGCGGTGCCGGCCTTGTTCCTGCCGGGGCCGGCCGACGTGGTGGCGGCGCTGCGCGCGGTCGCCAGCGACGGTTTTGTCGACGCCACGTTGTGGCAGCACACGCTGACCAGCCTGGCGCGCGTAACCGCCGCTTTGCTGCTGGCGGTGGCGACGGCGGTGCCGCTGGGCGTGCTGATCGGTTCCAGCGCGCGGGTCGGCGCGGTGTTCGACCCCTTGATCGAGTTTTACCGGCCAATTCCGCCGCTGGCCTACCTGCCGCTGATCGTCATCTGGTGCGGCATTGGCGAGCTGTCCAAGGTGCTGTTGATTTACCTGGCGATTTTCGCGCCGCTGGCGATCGCCACCGTAGAGGGTGTGCGCCGCGTCGAGCAGAGCCGTCTGCGCGCCGCCATGGCGCTGGGCGCGACGCGCTGGCAACTGGTGCGTTTCGTGGTGCTGCCGTCGGCCGCGCCGGACATTCTGACCGGCGTGCGCATCGGCGTCGGGGTCGGCTGGTCGACCCTGGTCGCGGCCGAGCTGATCGCCGCCACCCGCGGCCTCGGCTTCATGATCCAGTCGGCGGCGCAATTCCTGGTCACGGACGTGGTGGTGATGGGCATTCTGGTCATCGCCGTCATCGCTTTCAGTTTCGACTGGTTGTTGCGGCGCCTGCAACGCGCCTGCGTGCCGTGGGCCGGGCTGGCCTGAGCGAACTTTTCCGCCCCGGCGCGCACTAACAGATAGAGCAATCGTCGCGGGAGGCGGCCATGAAAATTCCCAAGAATCTGAGGATTCCGGCAATCGTGTTTACGCTGGAGGCCATCATGCTGGCGGGCTTGTCATTGATTTTCTTCGTGCTGGTGCCGCGTTAGGCAGGTAATCTCGTAGGGCGCCGCGACAACCCCACCCATACCGGCTCAGGCGGTGGATAGCGCTTGCGCGGTGATGGTGCTGTGCAGGTCGCTGGCGCCGGTGCGGATGATCCAGCATTCCGGATATGGTTCGCTGGCGAAGCGGTTGTGCTTGGCGACGCGGCTCAGTTTGTCGAGCGTGGTGTTGGGTCCGAGCGCGGTTTCCTTGCCGGTCAGTTGGTCGAGGTGCCAGAAGCCGCCGTCGTGGTGGAACAGCAGCGGCAGCGCGGCCGCGTTCGGCGCGGCGGCGAAGGCCGGCAGCGGATAGCCAGGATGGCGGTCCGGCGCCAGCAGGTAGAAGCATTCGGCCTGCGCGCCCTGGTCGATGCGGTGCAGGATGACGCCGTGCGGCATGATGGCGCTGACCGACAGCACGACGATGCCCTTGATGCTGGCGCTTAGTTCGATGCGCATGCCCAGGCGTAGCGGCGTCGGCTTGTGCTTGCCCGGCCATACGCCGTCGAGCAGGATGCCGTAGCGCGACACGTCCTCGATTTCAAACCCGTTGTTGCAACGCCGGATGGCCGCGTGGCGACCGGACAGGCGCCGCGTCAGGCCGCTGTTGTCCTGGCCGTCGTCGCCGAAATGGCTCAACAAGACGTCGGACTCCGGGTCGACCAGTTCGAAGCGGCCCAGCACGCATTCGTCCAGCGCGAACAGGCGGATCTGCCGCTGCGCGCCGGCTTCCGGCGCGGCGTTGACCAGGCAGGCGGCGCGGCTCGGGTGCGGGTGCGCCCGGCTGGCGCCCGGCATATCGATTTCAATCAGTTCCTCGTCCCACGCGATGGTGGTGAAGCCCATGTCGATCTTGCCCTGCGGCGCGCTCAGGTCGACGTGGGCGATACCGGCGTTGCGCGCCGTGACGTCGAGGTCGTAGCCGCCGCCGGCCGGCGCGCTGACCCTGGCGATCGAGGCGTCGTCGGCCATCACGCGCACGTTTTTATGCGTACTCAGGAAAATCTGGTGGATTTCGGTCAGCGTGGCGTCGCGCCGCGGCACCAGGATGACGAAGGTGCACACCCATTTCTGCGCCTGCGCGGCGGCGTCGGAGGGCGGACTGAGCACTTCGACCTCGATCTGGTACTGGCCGTGCTCCTTGTTGCGCGACGAGAATTCGACGAACACCGGGCGCCAGTCGCCGCGCGTGGTGCGCACGAACTGCTGGCGCGCCGCGCCGTGGGTGATCAGGTCCGACTGCAATTGCATGGTGATCTGCGGCGGGCAGTTCGCCGGCATGCCGCGCAATTCCATTTTCAGGGTCTGGCGGCCGCCCGCGGCGCGCGGGTCGAAGCCGCTGATGTGCAGATGGGCGTGGTTGAGTTCCTTGAACGGCGCCGGCGCGCGGCCGGCGGCGAGGGCGGGGGGCGTCGCTGCCGCCGGGCCGCTCGGCGCGGGCGCGGGAACGCCGCCGCGTGCGCCGCGCAGCGTGCGCAGCAGCTCGTAGCTCGACGGCGGCGGCGCGGTTTGCGCGTGGCCGCTGGCGCAAGTGTTTTCCCCAGGCATTACCCATAGCGTACAGTGCGGGTGATCCGGGTTACAACATTTTTTCATGGCGGGGGTGACGGAGGCGCTTGGCTGGACAAGGTAAACCAGAGCTTACGCGCTTTTGGTGGCCCGTGGCAACTTTCTCGACAATAGAAACGGATATTTTTGCGCCAGATCGTGGCCGCGCCAGCAACGCAACAGTTGCGCAACTGTCGTGCTAGGTGGCGCGCGGGCGGGCCTCTCCCGGTAGTGCCGTTTCATCAAGATTGCGCGCGGGCCGCTGCGGGCGGAAGCGCAGCGCCAGCGCGCTCAGGTTATCGACGTGCAGGCCGGCCGGCGGGTTGTCGAGGAAACTGTCGAACAGCGCGTCGAGCGCGCCGGCGGCGTCCAGTCCGGCCAGCAGCGCCGGCCAGCGCGCGACCCAGCGGTCGGGCCGGGCGCAGGCCCAAAAACCGTCGCTGGCGAGCAGGTAGAGCGCGTCCGCGCGCACAGTCAGGGCGCGGCGGTCGCCCAGTTGCCGCAGGAACGGCGGCAGGTTGGCGTCCGCCAGCGCGTACAGCGGGCCGGCCAGCACCTGCGGGTCGCTGATGGCGTTGCCGAGGATGAAAGCCTGCGAGATTTGCGGGCGGTGCTCGCCATGCACCTGCTGCCACCATTCGGCCTCGCCGAGCAGGCCGTGCAGCGCGAAGGTGGTGGCCGGCACATGGTCGATCGTCAGCGGCGTGGCCTGGCGCGCGGTGATTTCATACAGGCGCGAGTCGCCCACGTGGTACAGCAGCGGCGCCTGGCCGGGCCGCAGTTCCAGCAGCGTCAGCGTGGTGCCGGGGCGCTTGGCCTGGGCGCCGTCCATCGCGGCGAAGCGCGCCTGCAGCGTCTGGTGCAGCGCGTCGAGCCGCTCGGCCAGTTGTTCCAGCGTGGCGCAAGCCGGCACCAGCAACAGGCCTTGCACCACCGCTTCGGCGGCCTGGCGCCCGTGGCCGTGGCCGCCCATGCCGTCGAGCACGGCGATGCGCACCTGTCCGGCCGGCCAGCCGGACACTTGCCGGTTCTGCTGGCGCTGGTCGAGCAGGAACGCGGCGCGGCCGTTGCCGTCGATCAGCAGCAAATTGTCTTGGTTTTCCGGCAGCGGCGGCGGGCCGGCGCCGGCGCAGCTGCGCGCCGCCACGTCCAGGCCGGGTCCGAAGTCGAGCGTGTCTGTCAAAGGCATGTTGGGGGGCGAAATATTGTCGCGTTAATCATCTGATATAGCTTAGCCGAAAAATGGCTTGCGGCCGCGGAAATATTGTCGTCGCAGCGCCCTGGTCAACGCGCGCCGTTGGTTTGAATGAATTACGGAGCCGGCGCCTCGGCGGCGCGGCGCAGCCACAGGCTGCTGGCCCAACCGACGCTGGCGTGGCCGTCGACATTGACGCTGACCTGCCACCAGTCGCCGTCGCGCACGCCGGTCGGCGTCAGCGCGGCGCCAGCCGGAATGGTGGCGATGCGCGCTGAGTTCACGCCGGCGCCGGCGCGCAGGTTCAAGTCCTGGTGGGCGCGGTAGGCCTGGCTGGCGACCGGCGCCGCGGCCGGATTAACCGACGGCGATCCGCCCGGCGCCGTAACCGTAACCGGAAACAGCGGCAACATCAGGCTGCCCAGACCCCAGGTGCCGCCGGCCAGCAGCAGCAACGCGCGCGCGGTCGGGCGGCGCCACCAGCGCCGCGGCGTCAGCCACGCCGCCAGGATCAGTGTCAGGCACAGCCCCGCGGCATAGGCGGCGAGGCGATACAGGGTATCTGGTTGCATGCAAGCTCCCGGCGCGCCGTCTAAACGTCAAAGCGCAGCACGTAGTGGCCGGCCACCAGGTGGTGGCCGGGCGGCAGCAGGTAGGGCGCGTCGGCGCCGGCGTCGCCTATCCTGGCGACGAAGCGCAGCTCCTCGTCGAGGTGGTAAAGCGCCTGCGCCGGCGCGATGCGGCCGATGTGGAAGCCCTGCGGCGTAGCCTCGAAGCTGAAGGCGTTGCGCGACAGGCCGATGCGGTCGGCGCTGGCGCCGTCGGCGCCGTCGCCGCATTGCAGGAAGCGCGGCCCGTCGAGCAGGCGCAGCGCCGCCAGCGCCGGCGCGTTGCGGCCGAACACGAAGCGGGCGCCGCCGGCCACCGCCAGGCCCACCGGCTGGGCCAGGCTGAGCGTGGCGCAGTAGCGGTCGGCCAGTTCCGGGCCGACCGCCAGCAGGTTGATCGCGCGGGCGTCGACCGGGGTGAAGCTGGCCGGCGCGCTGATGCGCTGACGGCCGGCTGCGGTGCTGGCGTACAGTTCGTCGGCTGCGTTGACGCTGAAGCAGATGGCCGGCTCGGCGCCGCCGGTGAGCGCCAGCGCGCCGTCAAACGGGATTTCCAGCGCGCTGGCACCGCTGTCGCGGTAGCGGCTCAGGCGCGGCAGCGCCAGCGCCACCACGCTGACGCGTTGCTGCGCCAGCGGCGCATAGGTGGCGTCGCTCTCGGCGGCGCGCGCCTGCGGGCGGTGGCTCAGCGGCAGCGCGGTCGGTTCCAGCCCCGGCGCGGCCGGGTGCGCCGACGGGCGCGGCTGCCACACGGCGGGCTTGACGGCCTTGGGCGCCAGCGGCACGGGCGCGACGACCGCCGAGTGTGGCATCACCCGCGGCGCGCCGACCCGGGCGATTTTCAGCAGCAGGCGCGCGCCGGCCTCGCGTTTCGAGCTGATGGTGTAGTGGCCGCGGGCGGCGTCGAAGCGGCACTCGAAGGCGTCCTTCGGGCGCATTTGCACCTCCAGCGGCGCGTCCGGGCCGTCGTTGATGAGCAGCACGGCGCCGTCCTCGCCGAACGGCCAGCCGGCGGCGGCGAAGCTGGCGTGGCCGCCGTCGCCGCCGATCAGCGCCAGGCGCTGGTTCGGGTAGATCGGGCAAACCGGCTGCCACACCGCGCTGTCGCGCGAGACGCTGACGTTGTACAGGATTTTTTCGTCGGCCGCCGGCAGGTAGACGGCGTGGCCGAAGCGCACTTCGACCTGGCCGGCGCGCAGGGCCTCGGCGCCGACGACGTCGTAGCGTACCTGGTCGGCGCCGAGCAGGTCGCCGAAATCCTTCTGGTGCAGCGCCGTCAGGGTCTGCGCCAGTTCGCGCGTCTTGGCGCCGCGGGTCAGGTGGTAGTCGTCCTCGACCTCCTCCTGCGGCAGCATCAGCGTCACGTGCGAGAAGCAGCGCGTGGCGGCGCGGCCCTTGTGTTCGCGCGGGCTGCGTTCGAGCAGGTCGCGCAGCAGCGGACGGCGGGCGAACAACGCCAGGCCGGGCGCCTGCCAGATCGCCTCGCCGTTGAACACGTCGGGGACTTTGCCTATGACTTCGTGCTGGACGTAGATCGGCATGATGGATTCTCCTCTAAAGATAATGCGCTGGCCGCGCTGAACGCTAGCAGGGGGCACAGGAAAAACAGCAGGTGGCTGCCGCCGGCGGACAGGAAGCTCATCGGCTGCCCCATGATCGGCAG
This sequence comes from Janthinobacterium sp. CG_23.3, assembly GCF_046115965.1. Classification (NCBI taxonomy): domain Bacteria; kingdom Pseudomonadati; phylum Pseudomonadota; class Betaproteobacteria; order Burkholderiales; family Oxalobacteraceae; genus Janthinobacterium; species Janthinobacterium sp. CG_23.3. The sequence continues at coordinate 13,269 of NZ_JBJXIB010000021.1, forward strand.
GATCGCCAGGTTGGTGCCCCAGGACAGCAGCAGGTGGCCCAGCACGAAGGCGGCGCCGCCGCACAGGGTGAAGTAGCGGAAGCGGCCCAGCCAGGCGTGGCGGTGGTCGCGCGCGGCGGCGCCGGCGGCGTGGCCGCGCAGCGCCGTGCGCAGCAGGCCGACGATGAAGGCCGCTTGCAACGCCCATAGCAGCAGGGCGCCGACCAGGCCGTGGCGGTTCAGGAAAAAGGCCGGCGCGAAGTCGTCCTGCACCGCCGGGATCAGCAGCGCGGCGCCGGCGCCCTGGCCCAGGCCGGCCAGGCCCAGCTTGGCGTCGGCGCCCCACCAGCCGCCGTCGCCGATGGCGCGCGCGCCCAGCAGCAGTTGCTGGCCGGTGTGGGGATGCAGCGCCGGCGCCAGCCAGGCCTGGAAGCGGTCGGCGTAGAAGTCGCCGGCCGGCGCCGCCTCGCCCGGGTCGGCGCCGCCGTGCATGCCGGCGATGGCGCCGGCCGCCAGCAGCACCAGCAGGGCCAACGCCGCCGCCAGGGCGCGGTTGCGCGCCGCCAGCGCGTAGGCGAACGCCATCGCGGTGCCCCAGACCAGCAGCAGGATCAGCGGCGAGTAGTCGTCGACCTGGACCAGCGCCACGCCCAGCAGGGCCAGGAACAGCAGCGCCGGCGCGATCAGGCGCAGCCAGCGCGCGGCGCGGCTGTCCCGGTGGTGGTCGTCGCCATGCCAGCCCAGGCGCAGCGCCAGGCAGTGCGCGCTCAGGGCGGTCAGGGCCAGCTTGGCCAGTTCCACCGGTTGCAGGTCGAAGACGCCGGTTTCGTCGCCCCACAGCACCTGCATGGCCAGCGCGAGCAAGGCCAGCGCCGCCAGCGCGGCCAGTACCGCTTCGACGCCGCGCTGGCTGGGTACGCCCGTGCGGCGCGGGCCGCACAAGCGCCAGGCGCCGCCCAGGCCGGCGCCGATGGCCAGCAGGGCGGCGCTTTTCTGGTAATAGCGCAGCCACGAGGTTTCCATGCCGCCCAGGCCGAGTTCGAGTTGCGCCAGCAGGCCGGCCGCCAGCAGCAGCACGGCGGCGGCGCCCGCCAGCGTGAGGCGTCCCGGCAGGGCCAGCCATAGCCACAGCGCGGCGCCGGCCAGCGCCATCGACTGGGCCGCGGCGGGGGCGTGGCCGGCGCGCTGTAGCGCCAGCGCGGCGACGCCGCCGAGCAGTACCGCGGCGCACGCCAGCGCGTCGGCGCGCCATGACCGCGCCGGCGGCTGCGGCCGCAACGTGGCCGCCAGCAGCGCCGCCAGCGCCAGCGCCAGGGCGCACCACAGCGGCGTCGCGGCGGCGCCGCTCCACAGCGCGCGCCGCTGCCATTGCCAGGTCAGCGATGGCGGCAGCTGCAGGCCCGGTGCGCTGAACAGGGTCACGCGCCGGCTTGGCAGCAACTGCAATTGCCCGTCGGCGGCGCCGAGCTGGAAGCGGGTGTGGCCGACGACGATGGCCTGCACGCCGTCCAGCGGCAGTTCCTGGCGGCGCAGGTCGGTGTCGAGGCCGTGCGCCGACAGGGTCAGCGCGGCGCGTTCGCCGTCCGGGTTGCCGGCCGCCAGTTGCAGGCGGCCGTCGATGCGCGCCAGCCAGGCCGCGCCGGGCGTGACGTCGGCCAGGCCGAGCCGGTTGGCGCAGTGGACGTTGCCGCCGAAGGTCAGCGGCCGGCCTATCGTCAGTATCGCCGGCAGGGCGCGGTTCCACAGCGCCAGCGCGCGCGCGCCGAGGCGGGCGTCGGCGCAGGGCGCCTGCGCCTGGCCGTCGCGGTACAGCACCGCGCCGTCGTAGCGCCAGTGGTGGCCGTCGCGGGCGAAGCCGACGCTGGCGGCGTCGGCGTCCTCAACCTCGAAGCGGGCGGCGCCGATCTGGAAGGCCTGGCGCGCCGCCAGGCTGGCGCTGCCCATGCGCCGCTCGCCGGCCGCGCTGTGCAGCACCACCTGTTTGGCGGCGCTCAGGTTGCGCAACCACCAGGCGCCGGCGCCGTCGCGCCGCAGCGCGATATGGTTATGGTCGGCCTGCGCCGCCGCCAGCTCGTGGCGGCCCAGCGCGACGCTGCCGCCGGCGTCCAGGCTGACCGTGATGCGCGCCGGGAACCAGGCGTCGGGCGCGCGCCACAGGCTCCAGGCCTGCAGCAGCAACAGCAAGGCTAGCGCGCAGGCGGTGGCGGCGCGCGGCGTTGGCCGCAACGCGATCATGCCGGCCCCGACGTGGCCGTGGGCAGGCCGGCGCGCACGGCCGCCAGCATGCGGCTGATTTGCAGCGCGTTGTCCGGCCTCCCGGCGGGGGCCGCGTCGAGCAGCGCCCGCAGCATGGCCAGTGCGGCGCGGGCGCAGGCGGCGCCAGCCGCCAGTGCCACGCGGCGGCTGAACAGCGCCTCCTCAACCGGCTCCAGCGTGGCCGGCATGGCGCCGCCGCCGTGGCGCAGCAATAGCGCGGCGCCACCGGCCTGGTGGTCGCGGTAGGCCTGGCCGCAGGCGTCGCAAAAGCGCAGAGGGGTGCCGCCGGTGGCGAGGAAGTAGAACAGCGCGCCCAGCGCGAAGTAGTCGCTGCGGGCGTCGCTGGCGTAGCCGCCGCCGGCCTGCGGGAAGAACTGCTCCGGCGCCTGCCAGCTGGCGGTGCCGGCGTAGGTCTGCGGCGCCGCCTCGGCTGCCGCGCGGTTGGTGCCGAAGTCGGCCAGCTTGACGCTGTGTTGACGGGCGTCGAGCAGCACGTTGGCCGGTTTCAGGTCGAGGTAGCGCCAGCCGTACTGGTGCACCTTGGCCAGCGCCTGGTTGAGCTGGCCGGTCCAGTCGAGCAGGCGCGCGAAGGGAACGGCGTGGCCGGCGCTTTTCAGGCCGGCGACGTGCTGGCCGAGGTCGCCGTCGAGCAGTTCCAGCGCCAGCACCGGCAAGCCCTGGTGGCTGCCGCTGTCGAGCAGGCGTACGATGTGGCGCTGGTCCCATGCTTGCAGCGACTGCAGAAAGGCGATTTCATTGGCGGCGCTGGCGACCCAGCGGACGCGCTGGCGCGGCTGGGCCAGCGCCATCTGCGGCTGGTTGACCAGTTTGAGGGCGACCTCGCGCAGGCCATGCGGACCGCTGGCGCGCCAGACGACGCCATAGGCGGAGCTGGCGATCTGTTCGCGCAGGCGGTAATGCCCGCGTTCCAGTGTTATGATTGCGCCCGCTGCCAACATGCTTCCCCCGTGTCGCGACGACGGCGGTCGCCGTCATGCGGAATTAGTCGGGGGAGGGGGAAAGAGACAGCGTGGTCAAAAAAGCAAAGACAAAAAGCCGGGGTCAGATTTTAAGGCCTGACCCCAGGGTTACGCCGTTGGTTTTGAATATATCAAGGTTGCAGCGGAATTGCGGGCGCGCTCTCGCGGGGTCAGCGGTTGTGGCCGTAGTGGCGGTCACCGCGGTCGTCCCAGTCGCGGCCGTGGCCGTGGCCATGACCACGGTAGTAGCCGCGGTCGTAGCCGCGCTGTTCAACGTAGACCACGGCGGGCGGGCTGTAATAACGTGGCGCCGGCTCGTAGTAGACCGCTGCCGGACGCTCGTAATATACCGGGGCCGGACGCTCGTAGTACACCGCGGCGGGGGGCTCGTAGTACACCGGGGCAGGGCGCTCGTAGTACACCGGCGCCGGCTGGTAGGCGCGGGTCTCGTAGTAGCCGCCGTTGTAGTTCGACGAACGGTGGCCGCCGCCAATGCTGTTGCCGACGACCGCGCCGAGCACGCCGCCGACGATGGCGCCGTCGCGTCCGCCGGTGTTATGGCCGATGGCCGCGCCAACGGCAGCACCCGCCACGGTGTTAAATTGACGGTCGCCAGCGACGGCCGCCGAAGAGACGGTGGCCGCGACCAGCACGACCGCGCTCAGAATAATTTTGTTCAACATGGCGTTTCCTTCACTTCGGTGTGACCTGAATGATCTCCGTATGGGTTCACTATAACGTGCCGCCCCGAAAAAACCACGCCTTATACAACTCCTTACAAGTGGCATGCCGCGCTTACAAGGCGGCGCCGCCGCGCCACTCCGGACGCAGCAGGCTGTACAGCTTGGCGTCGCGCATCGTGCCGTTGACGAAAAACGTCTGCCGCAGCGTGCCCTCCTCGATGAAGCCGCACTTTTGCGCGACCCGTTCCGAGGCCAGGTTGAGCGGGTCCATCATCAGCTCCAGGCGGTGGTACTGGTAGGCCTTGAACAGGTGGTCGACCAGCAGCCGGGTGGCCTCGGTGGTGTAACCGTGCCCAGCCAGGCTAGGCGTGAACAGGCGGTAGCCGATTTCGCGGCACTGCGGGGTGCGTCCCTCGAAATGCAGGATGGCGCCGACGATGTGGTGCAGATTGTCCTCGATGACGAACATCTCCCTTTCCTCAGTGACGAAGCCGTTCAGCATGAAGTCGCGGCGCATCGCCTCGGGCGACTTGAACTGCGACGAAAAGTACTCGCCGCGCGAGGCAAGGTCGTTGGTCAGGGCGATGAAGACGTTCAGGTCGGCGCTCAACACGTGGCGCACGGTGCAACGGGGGCCTTTTAGCATGGGGGCTTTCAAACGCGGTTCGGCCCTCATGTTAGTCGAATAAAAATAGCAATGCAAACGCCGTGGCGCGGCGCCAAAAACTGCTGCGCAAACTTGCTAAATGCGCTATTGTTTGCGATCCCTCGCCCAGCGCCAGGGTGCCAGTCATTTCCGTCAATGCCACTTCCCGAGGACCCGCATGCCAGCCGTTTTCCATTTCATCCCGCGCCGCCACCTGTTGAGCGTCCTCGTCGCCTGTCTGTTCAGCGCCGGCGCCGCCGCGGCCACGCCCACACCCATGCCTGGCAACGACGCCGCCACGCTGGCGCAGATCCGCGACAGCGCGATGCAGAGCGACTGGGCCTACCAGCGTTTGGCCGACATGACCGACCTGATCGGGCCGCGCCTGAGCGGTTCGGCCGGCGCCGCCGCGGCCGTCGAGCAGGTTGCCGCGGCCATGCGCAAGCTGGGCGCGAAGGTGACGCTGCAGCCGGTCAAGGTGCCGCACTGGGTGCGCGGCGCCGAGAGCGCCGAACTGGTCGAGTACGCGGGCCGTCCGGCCGGCGTCAGCCAGCGGGTGGTGCTGACGGCGCTGGGCGGCTCGGGTGCCACGCCGGCCGCGGGCCTGACCGCGCCGCTGCTGATCGTGCGTAGCATGGACGAGCTAAAGGCGCGCGCGGCCGAGGTGAAGGGGCGCATCGTGCTGCTCGACGTGCCGTTCGACCAGCAGATGGCCGACCGCGGCCTGGCCGGCCCGGCCTACGGCCAGGGCGCGCGGGTGCGCTTCGCCGGGCCGAAGGCGGCCGCGGAGTTGGGCGCGGTGGCGGCGCTGGTGCGCTCGGTCGGCGGCGCCGACTATCGCATCGCCCACGCCGGCGCGACCATGTTGGACGACGGCTTGCGCATTCCGGCCGCCGCCGTCACGGTGGAGGACGCGCTGCTGATGGGCCGCCTGGCCGCGCGCGGCCCGCTGAGCATGCACCTGACGCTGACGCCGCAGATCCTGCCGGACGCCGACAGCTTCAACGTCATCGCCGACCTGCCGGGCAGCGACAAGGCCGACGAGGTGGTGATCGTCTCCGGCCATCTCGACTCCTGGGACCTGGCCACCGGCGCCCACGACGACGCCGTCGGCGTGGCCGGCGCGATGGCGGTGCTGGAAACGCTGCACCGGCTCAAGCTGCAGCCGCGCCGCACCATCCGTATGATCGCCTGGATGAACGAGGAGAACGGCGGGCGCGGCGGACGCGCCTATTTCGATGCCAACAAGGCGCAGCTGGAGCGCCATGTGGCCGCCATCGAGAGCGATTCCGGCGGCGGCCGCCCGTTCGGGATTTTGGCCAGCGTCGGGCCGCGGGCCGAGAAGCTGTTCGCGCCGCTGCGCGCGGCGCTGACGCCGATCGGCGCGCACGCCTTCACGCGCCGCGACGCGCTCGAGACGGGCGACCTGCACATGCTGGAGAGCGGCGGGGTGCCGAGTTTCGAGCCGCTGGTCGATACCCACGACTATTTCCATTACCACCACACGGCCGCCGACACGCTCGACAAGGTGGCGCCGGAGAATGTGCGCCGCCACGTCGCGGTGATAAGTTCGCTGACCTGGTTCCTGGCGAATATGGAGCAGCCGATCGGGCGCGCGCCGGCGCAGGTGGAGTAGGGGAGGTTTGGTAGGTCGGGTTAGCCGGAGCGGCGTAACCCGACTGGCGTCGGCGGCGGCTCGGCGTCAGATCGCGTTCAGCGGGATCTTCAGGTAGCGCACGCCGTTTTCTTCGGCCGCCGGCAACTGGCCGGCGTTGATGTTGACCTGGATCGCCGGCAGGATCAGCGTCGGCATCTCCAGCGTGGCGTCGCGGCGGCTGCGCATGTCGACGAACTGTTGTTCGCTGACGCCGTCGCGGATGTGGATGTTGCCGGCGCGCTGCTCGGCCACCGTCACCTCCCAGCGCGGCGCGCGCCCGGCCGGCGGATAGTCGTGGCACATGAACAGGCGCGTCTCCGGCGCCATCGCCAGCAGGGTCTGCACCGACTGGTACAGCGCGCTGGCGCTGCCGCCGGGGAAGTCGCAGCGCGCCGTGCCGACGTCGGGCATGAACAGGGTGTCGCCGATGAAGACGGCGTCGCCGATCTGGTAGGCCATGTCGGCCGGGGTGTGGCCGGGAACGTGCAGCGCGCGCGCCTCCAGGCGGCCGATCTGGAACACCTCGCCGGCCTCGAACAGGTGGTCGAACTGGGAGCCGTCCAGCAGCGCCGGCCGTTGGTTGAAGACCGCCGCGAAGGCCCGCTGCACGGTGCGGATCGCCGCGCCGATGCCGATGCGCCCGCCCAGCTGTTGCCGCAGATAGGGCGCGGCCGACAAATGGTCGGCGTGGGCGTGGGTTTCCAGCAGCCAGCGGCAAACCAGGCCGTGCTCGCGCACGAAGGCGACCACCTTGTCGGCCGAGACGGTGGCGGTGCGGCCCGACTTCGGCTCGTAGTCGAGCACCGAATCGATGACCGCGCAATCGAGGCCGTCGGCCTCGTAGACGACATAGCTGACGGTGGAGGTGGCGGGGTCGAAAAACGCTTGTATTTGTGGCTTCATGGCGGATGGTCGATCTGAAATGTTGTCAGCATTATAGTTGTAAATACACGCATGCCGCGCGCCGTTATGCGGAAAGCGCATATGGCGTCCCTGCTGTGCGCCCGCTAGCGGCGCCCGGTGTTAGGCTGCGAGCTCACCAAGGAGATGCCCATGAACGCAGCACAACCGGACAACGCGCAGGACAACCGGCAGGACAACGCCGCACAACGGGCCGTGGAACAGAATGAATACCGCGGCTTCACGATTTCCGTCACGCCGGTCAAAGACCGCGACGATCTGTGGGACTTCGAATACCGCATTGTACGGGATGGCCTGGACGCGGCGGCGCGGGCGGCCGGCGACATCACGCGCAGCCAGACGCTGGGCGGCTATCCGGCGCCCGAGGTGGCGCGCCTGGCGGGCTGGGAGGTGGCCAAGATCGAGGTCGACAACCTGCTCGCGCTTGAGCAAAAATAAACCGTTTAGCCCTTTCGGCGATAACGAAGCACGCCGCGGCGGGCTTCGTGCTAGGATTTCCGTTATTCACAAGGAGGCGACCATGGATGGCGGTTCGAAGATTCATTACAAGGGATGGGAAATCGTGCCGCTGGCGCTGCCGGCCGGCGAGCGGCAGTGGAGCGCTAGCTGCGACATCGAGCGCGCCGGCGCCGACGGCGTCGAGGTGTTCGAGGGCGCGACCATGCAATTCGTGCGCGAGAGCGAGGACGATGCCATCGCCGCCGCCTGCGACGAGGCCATCCGCCAGATCGACAACATCATCGCCAACCCCTTGGTGCGCTTGGCCTGACGCGGCGCGGACCGAGAGGTGCCGGCGAAGCATCCAGCACGCCGGGCCACGGCTTGTACAATTCCAGCGCCCAGTTGCGCCCGGGGCGCCGAGCAGCATGTTGTTGCAGATCTTGGCCGCCTGACCGGTAGCGTCTGCGGACCTGCGCAGCGGCCTCGTTTAGTTAGCACAACTGGCCCTGCGCCGGCTGCTCCGGCGCCACTGCGGGCTGCTCGCGGGCCAGTTGCGGCCCCTCGCTGGCGGCCCGGTTGACGGCCGCGCCGACCGGAAACCAGGCGAACGCGTCCGGTCCCAACGCCGCCGTGCGCAGCAGGTGCTCGGCCTGCTCGGGCGCCAGCGCCGGGTCGAGCCAGCGCGCCGCGTCGGCCGGGTCCAACGCGACCGGGCGGCGGTCGTGCACGTCGACCATGCCGCCCTCGGCGTCGGCCGTCACCAGCGCGAAACCGGCTTCGGCCTTGTGCTCGTGGTAGGGGCCGAAGTTGGCCAGCACCGCCAGGAACACCGGGCCGCCGTCGTGGCGGTGGATATGCCACGGCTGGCGCTGCGATTTCGGCCCGGTCCACTCGTACCAGCCGTCGACGGCGACGATGCCGCGGCCGTTTTTCAGCAGCGCGCCCCAGTAGCCGTTGCGGATTTTTTCCTGCCGCGCGCACGAGGCGATGCCCAGCCCCTTGGCGCCGCCCCACGGCGAGCGGTAACCCCAGTGCAGGTCGTCGACGCGGCGCCGGCCGTCGGCGATGTGCAGCACCGGGCGGTAGCTGCCGGGCGCGACGTTGTAGCTGGGCGCGACGTTGTAGCTGGGCGCGGCCGCGCTGTCGAACAGCGCGTCGGTCCAACCGAAGGCGCTCACGTGGCTGGCGGCGGTCTGGTTCTGGTCGAATCGTCCGCACATATGCTCTGTCCTCTTTTGTCTAATGTCGCTTAGTGCCTATGCCGCGAACGCAGAAAACCCACGGGTCGGATTGGCGGTACGCGTAATCCGACGAAAATCCTTAACTTGGCGCCTTGGTCGCCAGGTCGATCTGGTGGCGCAGGCGCGCCCGCGCGGTGGCCGTCGGTTCGGCCAGCGCCGCCGGCGCCTCGCGCTGGCTGCTGCCGGTGATGCGCGCGATGGTCGCCTTCAGCGACGCCACGTCGTCGTCGAAGTCGCCGTGGCGGGCGGCTTGGGCGGCGTCGGCGTGGCCGGGCGTGTGCGTGTTCGGCGAGCGCACCCAGTCGGCCGCGCCGGCGGCGAACAGCTTGGCCAGCGCGGCGTCCTGGCGGATGAACTTTTCCATGCCCAGCAGCGGTTCGCCGTCCGGGTGCGACAGCGGTTTGCGGTAAATGGTTTCAAACGCGTTCGACACCAGGTACAGCAGCGACTTGTTGTAGATCCGGGCGCAGTTGTCGTCCTGCTCGGCGCGGTCGGTCAGCGTGAACAGGGCGAATTTTTTCACGCTCTTGTCCTTGATCGCCGGCAGATAGGTCTGGTGGAACAGCTCCATGGTGCAGGCCGGCGCCCACAGCGTGCAACTGGCCACGCTCAAGCCCAGGCCGGCGCTGCGGCTCCTGGCCAGCGGCCCGCCCTTGAAGGCGCCCCTGGTGCACAGGTATTGCAGCAGCGCCGCGTGGAAGATGCCGCCGGCGCTGTGGCCGACCAGGTGGATTTCAACGTCGGCGTCGGCGCCGACCAGGCGGGCGATCTCGTCGGCGACGATGCGCGCGCCGCCGGTCGGCGAACTGGTCGCCAACAGCGCGTTTTCCTTGATTTCGCTCCACTGGGCCTTGCCGGTGAAGACCCGCCCGACCGGTTCGAGCAGGTCGTCGAGGCGATCGAGCATGAAGTCCTTGGCGCTGTCGAGCGCGCCGTCGGGGCGGCGCCGGCGCAGCGCGTCGCTCAGCATATTGGCCAGCGTGGTCCAGTAGTCGGTGCGCCAGATAAAGGCCAGCGGGTAGCATTCGGCGTCGAGCATGGCCTTGCGGTATTCGGCGAGGTGCTGCAGCGCCGCGTCCTGGCCGGTCAGGCCGCCGTGGGCGTACAGCACCAGGCGTTTCTTTTTCCAGCCGGCGGTGATGCGCGGGAAATCCTGCTGCAGAATCTGGCGCATCATCGCGGCCGAGGTGGCGATCTCGCCGTGCTCGTTGAGCTGGCCGTCGTTCTTGATGGCGACCACGTGCGGCCGGATTTCGCTGTACAGGAAGGACTTGGCGCGCACCGCGCCGACCGCCGCCAGGCCGTCCCGCGGCAGGCCGCTCGGCAGCAGCACCGGCACGCCCAGCCGGGCCACCCAGACGTCGCTGCCGTTTTGCAGCCAGTCGGCGTAGGAGATGCGCCCGAAGCCTTGCCGGCCCCAGTCCGGCCCCCAGGAATTTTGGATCCAGAAGCCGTGCTCGTCGTAGGCGACGATGGCGAAGGCGTGGCCGCCGATCATCACCGGGTCGTGCTCGATGAGGCCGTCGGCCTGGACCTGCTGCCAGCCCTTGTGCACGCTGGCGCTGGCGTACAGCACGCCCACCTCGGTGATGGCGGCGTGCATGTCGACCAGGTTTTTATGGTTCACGCGCCGGTAGGCGCCGAGCGGGCGCGCGGCGGCGTCGCGCACGACGGCGTCGCTGAGCACGCCGATTTGCTTGCCGGGGGCGCGGCTCCACAAGGGTTCGGCGCAGACGCCGTGCTTGTACCAGCCCTTGATCGCTCCGCGGCAGCTCGAACCCTCGTAGTCGACGCCGGCCCACTCGTCGTAGCGGCGCGCCATGTCGTAGAACATCTGCGGGCTGACCGCGCCGAGGTCGGCGCTGTCGCGCCGCGTGCACAGCAGGTAGTGCGCCACCGTCGCCAGGCCGAAGCCGGTGCAGGCGCCTTCGCTGCCTTGGTCGAGGATGGGTACCAGCGCGCGCTGGTACTGCTCCAGTTCGCGCCGCAACGGTACCTCGACCAGCGTGGCGACGTACATGATGTCGCGGAAATCGATCGAGTCGGCGCGCGTGACCAGCTTGCGCGGCTTGCCGGCGGCGTGGATGCGCGGCGCGTCGGCCTCGGCGGCGGTTTTTTTCGGAGCGGCTGTTGGCATTGGCATCCTTTAATCGGTGGGGTGCTGCAAATAGTAATTTGAAAAGGTATTTTAGCAACACTTCGCCGGGGCGCGGGCCGAGTGTTGGCTGGCCGCTACTTGAAAGCAATTTATCGCGCGTTCCACATCTTTTTTCTTGCACAAGTCAGCTTCTAGAAATCGTCCAGTGATCGCGCCGCTGTTGCTGGCATCACATCAAGTTGAATCAATTTCTCTATCAAGCGCGCGGCGTCGAACGGTGCCTTGACCTTGACGTCATTGTCGAAGTAACAGTAGATGTCGCGGCTGGCGCGCTTGGGCGGCTTGGCGTCGGCGATCTTGCGCGCGTCCGCCGGCTCGGCGCCTTTGCTCCAGGCGGCGATACGGGCGGCCCAGCGCTCCAAGGCCTCGTCCGTGTAGCCGCTGGCGTACAGTTCCTTGTCGCCGTGCAGGCGCAGATACATGAAGTCCGCCGTAACGTCTTCGCAGTAGGGCCACTTGCCGGCCGTGTCGGCGACCACCAGCGCCACGCGGTATTTGCGCAGCAGAGCGATGAAGGAGGCGTCTTCAAAGCTGGCGTGGCGAATTTCCATGGCGTGGCGCAGCGGGCGTTTCTGGTCGATGCTCAGCTCGCTGCGTTCGCGCATGCGCGGCTCGCAACGCCGCGCCAGTTCCAGCGCCTGTTCGCTGTCGTGCGGCAGCAGGCTGAAAAACTCTTCGACCAGTGCCGCGTCGTAGCGAAAGCTGGGCGGGAACTGCCACAGGAAGGGTCCCAGCTTGCCGCGCAGATTGAATACGCCGGAGGCGAACACGTTGGCCAGAGGGCTGTCGATGTCGCGCAGGCGCTTGACGTGCGTGATAAAACGGTTGCCCTTGTGGCTGAAGACGAAACCCGGCGGCGTCGCCGCGTACCAGGCGGCGTAGCTCTGCGGCCGCTGCAGCGCGTAGAACGAGCCGTTCAGTTCGATACTGGGCAGCGCGCGCGACGCGTATTCCAGTTCGCGCGCCTGGGCCAGCCCGGCAGGGTAGAACGCGCCGCGCCACGGCGGGTAGCGCCAGCCGGAGATGCCGATGTAGATGTTTGCCATGTCGACTCCGTTTTGAGGGTGGGAGAGCATATAACCAAGGGCAAGAGCTGGGGTGGCGCCGCTGTTTACTGTGTGGGCCGCGTTCCATTCGTGGTGCATACGGCGTTGCGTCGTTTCAAGGTGAAACAAAATATGGAACGTTACAGTAAAATAGGATGCCCGGTCAGAATTCGGCCATTTTTCCTCTTCCAATGTTAACCCGTTGATTATGCGGCCGATTTGTTCAGAAACGGCGCGCGGTACGGGCCGCGCGGCCTCCTTGGCACGGTGCTTGCAATACCATACTCAATACCTATCAACGCAACCATGCAAGCAAAGGATGAACACATGAGCCAATACTCCGCAGGCGCCGCCTTTCGCAAGGCAGTACAAGAGGAATCCCCATTGCAGGTGGTCGGCGCAATCAACGCCAACCACGCTTTGCTGGCCAAGCGCGCCGGCTTCAAGGCCATCTATTTGTCGGGCGGCGGCGTCGCCGCCGGCTCGCTCGGCCTGCCGGACCTGGGCATTTCCAGCCTGGACGACGTGCTCACCGACGTGCGCCGCATTACCGACGTGTGCGACCTGCCGCTGCTGGTCGACGCCGACACCGGCTTCGGCTCGTCGGCCTTCAACGTCGCCCGCACCGTCAAGTCGATGATCAAGTTCGGCGCCGCCGCCATGCACATCGAAGACCAGGTCGGCGCCAAGCGCTGCGGCCACCGTCCGGGCAAGGAGATCGTCAGCAAGCAGGAAATGGTCGACCGCATCAAGGCCGCCGTCGACGCCCGCACCGACGAGAACTTCGTCATCATGGCGCGCACCGACGCGCTGGCCGTCGAGGGCCTGGAAGCGGCGCTGGAGCGCGCCATCGCCTGCGTCGAAGCCGGCGCCGACATGATCTTCCCCGAGGCGATCACCGACCTGGCCATGTATTCGCAGTTCGCCAAAGCCGTCAAGGTGCCGGTGCTGGCCAATATCACCGAGTTCGGCGCGACCCCGCTGTTTACCACCGATGAGCTGAAGGGGGCCGACGTCGGCTTGGTGTTGTACCCGCTGTCGGCCTTCCGCGCGATGAACAAGGCGGCCGAGAACGTCTATACGGCGATCCGCCGCGACGGCACCCAGCAGAACGTGGTCGACACCATGCAGACGCGCATGGAACTGTACGAACGCATCGACTATCACACCTTCGAGCAAAAGCTCGACGCGCTGTTCGCCGCGCAGAAGAAGTAATCAACACGATAAACATCTGGAGAGCATCATGAGTGGACAACAAGCAGCAGCACCCTTCAAGCCAAAAAAATCCGTCGCGCTGTCGGGCGTGACCGCCGGTAACACCGCGCTGTGCTCGGTCGGCAAGACCGGCAACGATTTGCACTACCGCGGCTACGACATCCTGGACGTCGCCACCACCTGCGAGTTCGAGGAAGTCGCCTACCTGCTGGTGCACGGCAAGCTGCCCGGCGTCGCCGAACTGGCCGGCTACAAGGCCAAGCTGAAGTCGCTGCGCGGCTTGCCGCTGTCGGTCAAGGCGGCGCTGGAGGCGCTGCCCGCCGCCTCGCACCCGATGGACGTGATGCGCACCGGCGTGTCGGTTCTGGGCTGCGCGCTGCCGGAAAAGGACGACCACAACGCGCCGGGCGCGCGCGACATCGCCGACCGTCTGATGGCTTCGTTCGGCTCGATGCTGCTGTACTGGTACCACTTCAGCCACAACGGCAAGCGCATCGACGTCGAGACCGACGACGAGTCGATCGGCGGCCATTTCCTGCACCTGCTGCACGGCGTCAAACCGTCCAAATCCTGGGAAAAGGCGATGCACACCTCGCTGATCCTGTACGCCGAGCACGAGTTCAACGCCTCCACCTTCACCGGCCGCGTCATCGCCGGCACGGGTTCGGACATCCACTCGGCCATCACCGGCGCCATCGGCGCGCTGCGCGGACCGAAGCACGGCGGCGCCAACGAGGCGGCGTTTGAAATCCAGAAGCGCTACGAGAACGCCGACGAGGCCGAAGCCGACATCCGCGAGCGCGTCGCCAACAAGGAAGTGGTGATCGGCTTCGGCCACCCGGTCTACACGATCTCCGACCCGCGCAACGTGGTTATCAAGGAAGTGGCGCGCGAGCTGTCGCGGGAAGCCGGTTCGACGAAGATGTTCGACATCGCCGAGCGTCTCGAAACCGTCATGTGGGACGTCAAGAAGATGTTCCCGAACCTGGACTGGTTCTCGGCCGTGTCCTACCACATGATGGGCGTGCCGACGGCGATGTTCACGCCGCTGTTCGTGATCTCGCGCACCTCCGGCTGGGCCGCCCACATCGTCGAGCAGCGCATCGACAACAAGATCATCCGCCCGAGCGCCAACTACGTCGGCCCGGAAGAGCTGGCGTTCGTACCGATCCAGGAGCGTCCATGATGAACACCCTGCACCGCAAAGCCCTGCCCGGCACCAAGCTCGATTACTTCGACACGCGCGCCGCCGTCGACGCGATCGCGCCCGGCGCCTACGACAAGCTGCCCTACACCTCGCGCGTGCTGGCCGAAAACCTGGTGCGGCGCTGCTCGCCGGAGACGCTGAACGCGTCGCTGTCGCAGTTCATCGAACGCCGCCGCGACCTCGACTTCCCGTGGTTCCCGGCCCGCGTGGTCTGCCACGACATCCTCGGCCAGACCGCGCTGGTCGACCTGGCCGGCCTGCGCGACGCCATCGCCCTGCAGGGCGGCGACCCGGCGCTGGTCAACCCGGTGGTGCCGACCCAGCTGGTGGTGGACCACTCGCTGGCGGTGGAGTGCGGCGGCTTCGACCCGGCCGCCTTCGACAAGAACCGCGCCATCGAAGACCGGCGCAACGAGGACCGCTTCGACTTCATCAACTGGACCAAGAAGGCGTTCAAGAACGTCGACGTGATCCCGCCGGGTAACGGCATCCTGCACCAGATCAACCTGGAGCGCATGTCGCCGGTGGTGCAGGTGCAAGACGGCGTGGCCTTCCCGGACACGCTCGTTGGCACCGACTCGCACACGCCGATGGTCGACGCGCTGGGCGTGCTGGCCATCGGCGTCGGCGGCCTGGAGGCCGAAAGCGTGATGCTGGGGCGCGCCTCCTGGATGCGCCTGCCCGACATCATCGGCGTGGAGTTGAGCGGCAAACCGCAGCCGGGCATTACCGCCACCGACACCGTGCTGGCGCTGACCGAGTTCCTGCGCAAGCAAAAGGTGGTCTCGTCCTACCTTGAATTCTTCGGCGAGGGCGCCGCCCACCTGACTTTGGGCGACCGCGCCACCATTTCCAACATGGCGCCGGAGTTCGGTTCGACCGCGGCGATGTTCTATATCGACGAGCAGACCATCAAGTACCTGAAGCTGACCGGCCGCGACGACGAACTGGTTAAGCTGGTCGAGCTGTACGCCCGCGAAACGGGCTTGTGGGCCGACACGCTGAAGGGCGCCGAGTACGAGCGCGTGCTGGCGTTCGACCTGTCCTCGGTGGTGCGCAATATCGCCGGCCCGTCGAACCCGCACAGCCGCGTGCCGACCTCCGAGCTGGCCGCGCGCGGCATCAGCGGCGTGGTCGAGAACGAGCCGGGCAAGATGCCCGACGGCGCCGTCATCATCGCCGCCATCACCAGTTGCACCAACACCAACAACCCGCGCAACATGATCGCCGCCGGCCTGATCGCCCGCAACGCCAACCGCCGCGGCCTGAGCCGCAAGCCTTGGGTGAAAAGCTCGCTGGCGCCCGGCTCGAAAACCGTGGAATTGTATCTGCGGGAAGCGAACCTGCTGCCGGAGCTGGAGCGGCTCGGCTTCGGCGTGGTCGGCTTCGCCTGCACCTCGTGCAACGGCATGTCCGGCGCGCTCGACCCGCTGATCCAGAAGGAGGTGGTGGAGCGCGACCTGTACGCCACCGCCGTCCTGTCCGGCAACCGCAACTTCGACGGCCGCATCCATCCCTACGCCAAGCAAGCCTTCCTGGCGTCGCCGCCGCTGGTGGTGGCCTACGCCATCGCCGGCACGATCCGCTTCGACATCGAGAAGGACGTGCTGGGCATCGACGCCGACGGCCACGCGGTGACCTTGAAGGACATCTGGCCGAGCGACGAGGAAATCGACGCCATCGTCGCCGCCAGCGTCAAGCCGGAGCAGTTCCGCAAGGTCTACATTCCGATGTTCGCCAAGCAGGCCGACGACGGCGAGGCGGTTAGCCCGCTGTACGACTGGCGCGCGCAGACCACCTACATCCGCCGTCCGCCGTACTGGGAGGGCGCGCTGGCCGGCGCCCGTCCGCTCAAGGGTATGCGTCCGCTGGCGTTGTTGGGCGACAACATCACCACCGACCACCTGTCGCCGTCGAACGCCATCATGCTCGACAGCGCCGCCGGCGAGTACCTGGCGAAAATGGGCCTGCCGGAGGAGGACTTCAATTCCTACGCGACGCACCGCGGCGACCACCTGACGGCCCAGCGCGCCACCTTCGCCAATCCGACGCTGAAGAACGAAATGGTGCTGGAGGGCGGCAAGGTGAAAGCCGGTTCGCTGGCGCGCATCGAGCCGGAAGGCACCGTCACGCGCATGTGGGAAGCCATTGAAACCTACATGGAGCGCAAGCAGCCGCTGATCGTCATCGCCGGCGCCGACTACGGCCAGGGTTCCTCGCGCGACTGGGCCGCCAAGGGCGTGCGCCTGGCCGGCGTGGAAGCCATCGCGGCCGAAGGCTTCGAGCGCATCCACCGCACCAACCTGGTCGGCATGGGCGTGCTGCCGCTGGAGTTCCTGCCCGGCGTCAACCGCAACACCCTGCGCATCGACGGCAGCGAGACCTTCGACGTGGTCGGCGAACGCACGCCGCGTTCCACGCTGACGCTGGTCATCAACCGCAAGGGCGGCGAACGGGTGGAGGTGCCGGTGATCTGCCGCCTCGACACCGCCGAGGAGGTGTCGATCTACGAGGCCGGCGGCGTGCTGCAACGCTTCGCCCAGGACTTCCTCGACTCCACCAAGGCGGCCTAAGATGAGCTACCAAGCGCAAATCAAAATCCCCGCCACCTATATGCGTGGCGGCACCAGCAAGGGCGTCTTCTTCCGCCTGCAGGACCTGCCCGCGGCCGCGCAGGTGGCGGGCGCGGCGCGCGACGCGCTGCTGCTGCGGGTGATCGGCAGCCCCGACCCGTACGGCAAGCAGATCGACGGCATGGGCGCGGCGACGTCGAGCACCAGCAAGACGGTGATCCTGTCGAGCAGCGCCAGGGAAGGGCACGACGTCGACTACCTGTTCGGCCAGGTCGCCATCGACAAGGCCTGCGTCGACTGGAGCGGCAACTGCGGCAACCTGTCGGCCGCCGTCGGCGCCTTCGCCATCAGCGGCGGTCTGGTCGACGCCGCGCGGATTCCCCGCGACGGTATCGCGACGGTGCGGATCTGGCAGGCCAATATCGGCAAGACCATCATCGCGCACGTGCCGGTCAGCGGCGGCGAGGTGCAGGAAACCGGCGACTTTGAACTCGACGGCGTGACCTTTCCGGCCGCCGAAGTGAAGCTGGAATTCCTCGACCCGGCGGCCGAGGAGGAGGGCGGGGGCGGCGCGATGTTCCCGACCGGTAATCTGGTCGACCACCTTGAGGTGCCGGGCGTGGGCGCGTTCATGGTCACCATGATCAACGCCGGCATCCCGACCATTTTCGTCAACGCGGCGGCGCTCGGCTACACCGGCACCGAACTGCAGGACGCCATCAACGGCGACGCCAAGGCGCTGGCCCTGTTCGAGACGATCCGCGCCCATGGCGCCGTGCGCATGGGCCTGATCCAGCACGTCGACGACGCGGCCACGCGCCAGCATACGCCGAAGGTCGCCTTCGTCGCCGCGCCGGCCGATTACGTGTCCTCCAGCGGCAAGCGGGTCGGCGCCGGCGACGCCGACCTGCTGGTGCGCGCGCTGTCGATGGGTAAGCTGCACCACGCCATGATGGGCACGGCCGCCGTCGCCATCGGCGCCGCCGCGGCCATTCCCGGCACGCTGGTCAACCTGGCCGCCGGCGGCGGCGCGCGCAACGAAGTGTGCTTCGGCCACCCGTCCGGCACCTTGCGGGTGGGGGCGGAGGCGAGCCAGGTCGACGGCCAATGGAGCGTGACCAAGGCCATCATGAGCCGCAGCGCCCGCGTGCTGATGGAAGGCTGGGTGCGCGTGCCCGGCGATTCGTTCTAAGGCGCTGCGGCTTCTAGCTGCCGCGAACCTCAAAAACCAAAGGCATCGAGCTGGGGTCAGACCCCTCGCGCCAAGGCGGGAAGGTCTGCCCCCCGGGGTATGCCCTTGGTTTGAGTGGGCGTTCGCGGCACTTGTGCAGCGCCCCCCCCATATTCGTATGACCAACGGAGGAGATATGAATTTCGCCGACTTCTATCAGCAATCGATCAATGCGCCTGAGCTGTTCTGGCAAGAAGAATCGAAGCTGGTCGACTGGAACACCCCGTTTTCGCAAGTGCTCGACCATTCGCGCCCGCCATTCGCCAAATGGTTCGTCGGCGGCCACACCAACCTGTGCCACAACGCGGTCGACCGCTGGGCCGCCACGCAGGGCGACAAGGCCGCGCTGATCGCCATTTCGAGCGAAACCAACTGCGAAAAAACCTATTCATTTACCCAGCTGCAGGCCGAGGTGGAGCGCTGCGCCGCCGTCATGCTGGCGCTGGGCGTGGGCCGCGGCGACCGCGTGCTGATCTATCTGCCGATGATCGCCGAGGCGGCCTTCGCCATGCTGGCCTGCGCCCGCATCGGCGCGGTCCACTCGGTGGTGTTCGGCGGCTTCGCCGCCAACAGCCTGGCCAGCCGCATCGACGACGCCAAGCCGGTGCTGATCGTCTCGGCCGACGCCGGCTCGCGCGGCGGCAAGGCGATTCCGTACAAGCACCTGCTGGATGAAGCCATCGGCCTGTCCGCGTCCAAGCCGGCCAAGGTGCTGCTGGTCGACCGCGGCCTGGCGCCGATGGCGCTGGTGGCGGGACGCGACGTCGACTACGCCGCGCTGCGCGCGCGGCACATCGACGCGCGCGTGCCGGTGACCTGGCTGGAGTCGAACGAGCCGTCCTACATTCTGTATACCTCCGGCACCACCGGCAAGCCGAAGGGCGTGCAGCGCGACGTCGGCGGCTACGCGGTGGCGCTGGCGTCGTCGATGAAGTACAACTTCTGCGGCAAGCCGGGCGACACCTTCTTCGCCACCTCCGACATCGGCTGGGTGGTGGGGCACTCCTACATCGTCTACGGTCCGCTGATCGCCGGCATGGCCACCATTATGTACGAGGGCACGCCGCTGAGCCCGGACGCCGGCGTCTGGTGGGGCATCGTCGAGAAATACCGGGTGGCGCGCATGTTCTCGGCGCCGACCGCGATCCGGGTGCTGCGCAAGCAGCCGGTCGAGTTCATGCGCAAGCACGACCTGTCGTCGCTGAAGGCGCTGTACCTGGCCGGCGAGCCGCTCGACGAAACCACTTCGCAGTGGATTTCGGACGAGCTGGGCGTGCCCATCATCGACAACTACTGGCAGACCGAAACCGGCTGGCCGATCCTGTCGATCGCCAAGGGCGTGGAGGACAAGCCGACCCGCCTGGGTAGTCCGGGCGTGGCGATGTACGGCTACAAGGTGAAACTGCTCAACGAGTCCACCGGCGCGGAGTGCGGCGCCAACGAGAAGGGCGTGGTGGTGATCGACGGGCCGCTGCCGCCCGGCTGCATGCAGACCGTGTACGGCGACGACGCGCGCTTCGTCGATACCTACTGGTCGACCTTCGAGGGCCGGCAGGTGTATTCGACCTTCGACTGGGGCGTGCGCGACGCCGACGGTTACTACTTCATCCTGGGCCGCACCGACGACGTCATCAACGTCGCCGGGCACCGCCTCGGCACGCGTGAAATCGAGGAGTCGCTGTCCAGCCACGCCAACGTGTCGGAGGTGGCGGTGGTCGGCGTCGAGGACAAACTCAAGGGCCAGGTGGCGGTCGCCTTCGCGATTTTGAAGCACGCCGAGCAGGCCGCCACGCCGCAGGGGCGGCTGGCGCTGGAGCGCGACATCATGGCCGTGGTGGACCGGCAATTGGGCGCGCTGGCGCGGCCGGCGCGGGTGTACTTCGTTGCCCAGTTGCCGAAGACGCGCTCGGGTAAATTGCTGCGCCGTTCGATCCAGGCGATCTGCGAAGGGCGCGATCCGGGCGACCTGAGCGTGATTGACGACCCGCTGTCGCTGCAGCAGATTAAGGGGGCGCTGAGCGCCTAGTGGCAGTTGGCGTCCGGGCGCCGCGAACGTCAAAAAAACCAACGGCAAGGACTGTATGCCGTTGGTTTTTTTACGCGCCATCGATTGCGCGGCTCCTTGATTTTTTTGCGCCGCGTAAGGGGCGGGTAAGCCAGCGGCGTTACGCTGGTTTCAACCTCACGGGGCCACATAAAAAATCAAGGAGACAAGTATGCAGGACGATATGGTTCAAAAAATCAAGGCCGATCCGAATTACCGCAAGCTGGTGTCGGCGCGGTCCACTTTCGGCTGGACGCTGACGTGGGCGATGATGGCGGTGTACTACGGTTTTATCCTGCTGATCGCCTTCAACAAGGAATTGTTGAGCGCAAAAACAGGCGCCGGCGTGATGACCTGGGGCATGCCGATCGGCTTGTTCGTGATCGTCTTCACGGTCGTCGTCACCGGCGTCTACGTGCGTCGCGCCAACGGCGCCTACGACGAGCTGACCGCCGCCATCCGCCTGCGGGCCGCGGCATGAAGCATCTGAACACCCCACTCGTCGCGCTGGCCTTGTCCTGCGCGGCCGGCGCCGCCGTCGCGGCCGGCGCCGACCTCGGCCAGGCCGAGAAGCAGGCCACCAACTGGACCGCCATCCTGATGTTCGGCGCCTTCGTCGTGTTCACCCTATTCGTCACCAAATGGGCCGCCGGCAAGACCAAGTCGGCCTCCGACTTCTATACCGCCGGCGGTGGCATCACCGGTTTCCAGAACGGCCTGGCGATCGCCGGCGACTATATGTCGGCGGCGTCCTTCCTGGGTATTTCCGCCGCCGTTTTCCTAAACGGCTACGACGGCCTGATCTACGCGATCGGCTTCCTGGTCGGCTGGCCGGTGATCACTTTCCTGATGGCCGAACGCCTGCGCAACCTGGGCCGCTTCACCTTCGCCGACGTCGCCGCCTACCGCTTCAAACAGGCGCCGATCCGCATCTTCTCGGCCTCCGGTACGCTGGTGGTGGTGGCGTTTTACCTGATCGCCCAGATGGTCGGCGCCGGCCAGTTGATCAAGCTGCTGTTTGGCCTGGAATACTGGATCGCGGTGGTGTTGGTGGGTTCGCTGATGATGGTCTACGTGCTGTTCGGCGGTATGACCGCCACCACCTGGGTGCAAATCATCAAAGCCGTGATGCTGTTGGCCGGCGCCTCTTTCATGGCCTTCGTGGTGCTGTCGCAGTTCAATTTCAGTCCCGAGGCGCTGTTCGCCAAGTCGGTCGAGATCCACGCCAAGGGCGAGGCCATCATGGGGCCGGGGACCTTCATCAAGGACCCGGTTTCGGCGATTTCCTTCGGCATGGCGCTGATGTTCGGCACCGCCGGCCTGCCGCACATCCTGATGCGCTTCTTCACCGTCCCGAGCGCGAAAGAGGCGCGTAAGTCGGTGTTCTGGGCCACCACCTGGATCGCCTATTTCTACATACTGACCTTCATCATCGGCTTCGGCGCCATCGTCCTGGTGAGCACCAATCCCGAGTTCAAGGACGCCGCCGGCAAACTGCTGGGCGGTAACAACATGGCGGCGATCCACCTGGCCAAGGCGGTTGGCGGCGACGTCTTCCTCGGCTTCATTTCGGCGGTGGCGTTCGCGACGATCCTGGCGGTGGTGGCGGGCTTGACGCTGTCCGGCGCCTCGGCCGTGTCGCACGACCTGTACGCGACCGTCTTCAAGAAGGGCAAGGCCACCAGCGCCAACGAATTGCGGGTCTCGCGCCTGACCACCATCGCGCTGGGCGTCATCGCCGTCGCCTTGGGCATCCTGTTCGAGAAGCAGAACATCGCCTTCATGGTCTCGCTGGCCTTCGCCATCGCCGCCTCGGCCAACTTCCCGGTACTGTTCATGTCGGTATTGTGGAAGGACTGCACCACCCGCGGCGCCACCGTCGGCGGCTTCCTGGGGCTGGGCACGGCGGTCGCTCTGACGGTGGTGTCGAAGTCGGTGTGGGTCGACGTGTTCGGCAACGCCGAGGCCTTGTTCCCGTACGCCTCGCCGGCGCTGTTTTCGATGAGCGCCGGCTTCGTCGGCATCTGGCTGTTCTCGATCCTCGACAAGAGCCCGCGCGCGCGCCTGGACCGGGCCGGCTACGAGGCGCAGGAAATGCGCTCGGAAACCGGGATCGGCGCGGCCACCGCCGCCGCGCATTAAACCTTCGCCGCGCTGGGAGAGCGCGGCAAACGGCGCGATCGGACAGCCCCGGGCCGCCAGCCCGGGGCGCTTTTTTGGTGCGCCCAGCATGGGCGCACTCCTCGTGTGAAGGAAACGCGGGTCGTCAATCATGAGCCGAAGAGCACGAATCGCATAGAAGGCGCTGCCGATCGGGGCGAGCGGGCCAGAACCCTACGGCGATCCTTCACTTGGCGGCGTTGCCCAGCATTTGCTCGAACGAGGCCAGGCTGACCGGCTCGCTAAAGTAGTTTCCCTGCATTTCGTCGCAATTGTTGGCTTTCAAGAAATTTAGCTGGCTGCTCGTTTCAACGCCTTCGGCAATGACGTCGATGCTCATGTTGTGGCCGATGCCGATCATGGTTTTCGCCATCACGCCGTCGAGGCCGTGCTCGGTGATACTGGCGATGAACGATTTCGGTATCTTCAGGTGGTTGATGGTCAGCTTCTGCAGGTTGCTCAGGCTCGACACGCCGGCGCCGAAGTCGTCGATGGTCAGCTTGATGCCCATCTTTCTGATTTCCTCGAACACTTCCTTGGCCAGTTGCGGATTGCGCAGCAAATAGGCTTCCTTGATTTCCAGTTCGAACATGCCCGGCGGCAGGTGCGAGTCGTGCAGCTTCTTGCCGATCAGGGCGGCGAAGTTTTTCTGGCTCAGCTCGCGGAACGACACGTTCATCGACAGCACCAGTTGCTGGTAGCCCAGCGCGTTCAGGCGCTGCAGGATCGTGCAAATGGAGTCGAACACCCATTCGCCGAGCGGAACGATGAGGCCGTTTTCCTCCGCCTCGGTCAGGAAGGCCTCCGGCAGCAGGACGCCCTGTTCCGGGTGGCGCCAGCGCAGCAGCGCCTCCGCGCCGAGGATCGCGCCGGTTTTTAGGCAGATGCGCGGCTGCAACACCAGGAACATCTCGTCCCTGTCGATGGCGATGCGCATGCTCGCCTCCAGCTTGTTCTTGGCCTCGCTGGTGAGCTTCATGTCGGCCGAAAAAAAATGCACGTCGTTGCGCCCGGCCGCCTTGGCGTGGTACATCGCCACGTCGGCTGCCTGGATCAGCTCCAGCACGGTGGAACCGTCGTGCGGGAAGATGCTCACGCCCATGCTGGTGCCGATCTCGATTTGCTTGCCGCACACCAGCGCGGCCTTGGCCATGTCGTGGCGCAGCCGTTCGATCATGCGCAGCGTGAAGCGCAGCGACGGCTGGTTGTCGAGCACCAGCACGAACTCGTCGCCGCCCAGGCGCGCCACCGTGTCGGTGTCGCGCACCGACGACTGCAGGCGCCGCGCCACCACCCGCAGCACCTCGTCGCCGGCGTCGTGGCCGAGGGTGTCGTTGATGTCCTTGAAGTTGTCCAGGTCGACCAGCACCGTCGCCACCAGGGTCTTGTTGCGCTGCGCTAGGTGCAGGGCCTTGTCGAGCCGGTCCCACAGCAGGCTGCGGGTGGCCAGGCCGGTCAGCAGGTCGTGGTTCAGCGCGTGCTCCAGGTGCGAGGTGCGGTGTATATTGGCGGTGACGTCGTTGACGACGCCGATGAAATGGGTGGCCCTGCCTTGCTCGTCGAGCACCGGCGTGATGGTCAGGTCGTTCCAGAACAGCTCGCCGTCCTTGCGCTGGTTGCGGAAGATCACATGGCTTTCCTCGCGCGCGGCGACGGCCAGGCGCAGCGTGTTGCGTTCGGCCTCGTCCAGGCCGGGCGCGGTCATGAAGCGCGGGTCGCGCCCGATCACCTCGGCGGCGGCGTAGCCGGTGATGCGCTCGAACGCCAGGTTGACGTACTCGATCGGATTGTCGCGCCCGGCGCAGCGCGTGATGACGATGCCGTTGCCGCTGGCGTGCAGCGCGCGCTCGCGCAGTCGCAACTGTTCCTGCTGCCGGCGCAGTTCGGAAATGTCCAGGCCCATGCCGCACAGGTAGTGGCGCTCGCCGACCTTGAAGCGCGAGCCGGAGAACAGATACGGCCGGCTGCTGCCGTCCCTGGCCACCAGGCTGGCCTCGACCGCCTCGTCGCCGTCGTGCTCGAAGACGGCCTGGAGCTTTTCGGCGACGGCGCCGCGGTCGGCGTCGCTGAACAGCTTGAGCACGTCGAAGGTCAGCAGCTCCTCGGCGCTGCGCTGGCTGGCCTGCTCGACGCGCTTGTTCCACATGACGAGGCGGCCGCTCTGGTTGACCACATGGAAGGTGCCGGCCAGGAAATCGACCATC
Organism: Janthinobacterium sp. CG_23.3; assembly: GCF_046115965.1. NCBI lineage: Bacteria > Pseudomonadati > Pseudomonadota > Betaproteobacteria > Burkholderiales > Oxalobacteraceae > Janthinobacterium > Janthinobacterium sp. CG_23.3. The sequence continues at coordinate 37,911 of NZ_JBJXIB010000021.1, forward strand.
TCCTTGAGCGGGGTGCGGCCGATCAGGTCGTGTTCCGACTCCTCGCCGCAGGGCGCGGCCGGCGTGACGATGACGCAGAAACTGTGGAACTTGCCGCCCTTGCCGGACTGCGGCGCCAGCGTCAGGTTGAACGGGCAGCGCTGGCCGTCGGCGACGACGATGCTCGTTTCCACGCTCTTGCTGTGGCTGCGCGCCGCCGCCAGATAGCCGCCGCAGGCGCGCGGGTCGACGTCGGGCAGGATACTGGCCAGCGGCCGCAGCAAAATGTCGGCGTCGGTATAGCCCAGCAGGCGTTGGCAGGCGCTGTTCCAGCTGGTGATGCGGCCGGCCGCGTTGAGCGAAAAGGCAACGGATGGAAAATCTCTTGGGCTGATCATGTGTTCCTCACGGGGCTGCACGACGGTCGACGCGACGTAGGTGCGCCAACGGTAGACCGCCGATGCGGCGCAGACGTTCCCCCTGGCGCCGGGCAGTGTCGCTATTGCTGAGCCAAATCATCCATGGACGCCGCGCCACCGTGGTGGAACCTGCGGCGCGCGGGCTGGTCCAATATTTATTCGTCGCCGGGCAATTGCCGGGTGGAATCACAGGAGCGTCGCTATGTATGAACAGTTTCAACGCAGTGGTCCGCTGATGGACTTGAACAGTTATCCTGCATGGGCGCAGGACATGGTGCTGGCCACGGCGCCGGCGAAGAGCAAGGTGGTGGCGCACGAGTTGTTCGCGCGGATGCGCGAGGCCAGCCTGCCGGCCCAGGCCACCTACAATTTCCTGGTCGGCGGCTGGCCGGTCATCGAGCAGTTCCCGCAATACATGGCGGTCAACCTGTGCAAGATCCAGTATGGCCGCTCGGCCGGGGAAAACATGGCACGCCGCTACCTGATGCGCAATATACGGGTCGAGCAAAACCACGCCGACCACTGGGTCGAGTGGGCCAAGGCCTGCGGCATCAGCATGCGCGACCTGTTCGACAGCCAGGCGCCGGTGGAAAGCCAGGCGCTGAACCACTGGTGCTGGCACAGCTGCGAGCGCGCTTCGCTGGCGACCAGCATGGCGGTCACCAACCTGGCCATCGAGGGCGCGACCGGCGAGTGGGCCAACCTGATCTGCTCGTCCGACGCCTATGAAAATTCGTTCGCGCCGGAACTGCGGCGGCCGGCTACGCGCTGGCTGCGGCTGCACGCCCAGTACGACGACACCCACCCGTGGGAGGCGCTGGAGATCATTTGCTTGCTGATCGGCAGGCGGGCCGAGCCGAAATACGTCGATATTCTGGTACAGGGCCTGTCCAACAGCTACCAGTACATGGCGCTGTCGCTGGACCGCTCGATGGCGCCGAGCGGCTGAGCCGGGCGCGCAGGGGTGGCCCGGCGCCGGAACCAACGAAAGCGCGGCCGCGTCTAAAAGCTGTAGTTCGGCGCCGGCCCGCGCCAGCGCGCCGGCAATCCATAGTGTGTTACCAAGGGGGTTGTATGAAACCTAGATTACTACTTTCATCCGTCGTGGCGTTGCTGCTGTCGAGCGCCGGCGCCGGCGCGGCCCAGGCGGCCGTGCGTACCGATTTGCTCGGGGAGCCGGCGCCGCTGTCGGCCGCCACCCGCACCGTCCGGGTCGGCCAGGACACCCGCTGGGTCAACGTGACCGGCGGCGAGGTCGTCCGATTCGTCTCCGGCGATCGCGAGTTCGCCTGGAATTTCAACGGCATCGACGTGGCCGGCGCGATCGACCTCAACCAAATCGCGCCGCGCGGGGCGCTGACGCACTCGGTGAAAGCCTACGTGGCGCCAAACCCCCTGTATGCGGATTGACGGCGGCGGCAACATCGCCGGGTACGGCGGCAGGCCGCCGGTGTGGATAAATCACATCAGTGGGGGCGGACGGATGACGTTACACTAGGAAAGACTCAGTGACGCCTTTCCGCCCAGCGCCGGGGTTGGCCGATGTCGGCAGGGCGAGCACCAAAGAGTGGCAGGCGCGGGGCAGGCCTGGCGCCTGCCGTCCGTCAATGGTGCGCGCAGCCGCGCGCCACGCGCATTTGCCGCGACGCCGGGGGCGGGCGGGTGCTGGCGCGAATCATGCTTGTGAACCACGTATCAACGTTGATCGTTAACTCAAGGAGCCTGCCGTGATGAAACTGCACTTGGCCACACCCTCCGCCGCGCCGGACGGTGCCGCGCCCGTCCCGTCGCCGGTCGATGAAATGCTGCCGCCGGGAAAACTGCTGACCCTCGGCCTGCAGCACGTGCTGGTGATGTACGCCGGCGCCATCGCCGTGCCGCTGATCGTCGGGCGCGCGCTCAAACTGGCGCCGGAGCAAGTGGCCGCGCTGATCAGCGCCGACCTGTTCTGCTGCGGCCTGGTCACGCTGATCCAGTCGCTCGGCCTGGGCAAGCTGTTCGGCATCCGCCTGCCGGTGATGATGGGGGTGACGTTCGCCTCGGTCAGCCCGATGCTGGCAATGGCCGGCAACCCGGAACTGGGCCTGAGTGGCATCTTCGGCGCGGTGATCGGCGCCGGCGTCGTTTCGATGCTGATCGCCCCCTTGATCGGCCGTATCCTCGGCCTGTTTCCGCCGGTGGTGACGGGCACCATCATCACCGTCATCGGCGTGTCGCTGATGCGCGTTGGCGTCAACTGGGCGATGGGCGGCCCGCCGGCCATGGCCAAAATCGTCGATCCGGCCCACCTCGCCATGGTGGCGGCGGCCAACGCGGCCGGCACGCCCGTGCCGGCTGGCGCGGCGCCGATGGTGGCGAACCCGGCCTACGGCGCGCTCGACCACCTGGGCATCGCGCTGTTCGTGCTGGCGGTGATCCTGCTGGTGGCCAAATATGGCCGCGGCTTCCTGTCCAACATCTCTGTGCTGGTGGGCATCGCCGCCGGCACCGCGCTGGCCTTCGCGCTGGGCAAGGTCGACTTTGCCAAAGTGGCGGGCGCCAAAACCTTCGCCATCGTCCCGCCGTTCCAGTTCGGCTGGCCGACTTTTGATCTGGTCGCGGTTCTTACCATGAGCCTGGTGATGGTGGTGGTCATGATCGAATCGCTCGGCATGTTCCTCGCGCTCGGCGAGATGACCGGCAAGCCGGTGGGACGCGACGACATTAGCCGCGGCCTGCGCGCCGACGGCCTGGGCACGCTGCTCGGCGGCGTCTTCAACACCTTCCCCTATACCTCGTTCTCGCAAAACGTCGGCCTGGTCGGCGTCACCGGCGTGCGCAGCCGCTGGGTCTGCGTGGCCGCCGGGGCGATCCTGGTGGTGATGGGCGTGCTGCCGAAAATTGCCCAAACGGCTGAGGCGATCCCCTCGTTCGTGCTGGGCGGCGCCGGGCTGGTGATGTTCGGCATGGTTGCCGCGACCGGCATCCGCATCCTGGCCGGCGTCGACTACCAGGGCAAGCGCAACAACCTGTTCATCGTCGCGCTGTCGATCGGCTTCGGCATGGTGCCGCTGGTTGCCGAAAACTATGCCCAGCACATGCCAAAGGTGCTGTCGCCGCTGCTGCACAGCGGTATCCTGCTGGCCGCGCTCGCCGCCGTCCTGCTCAACCTGTACTTCAACGGCGCCGGCTCGGCGGGCGACGCCAAGGCCGCCGCGGCGGCCAACAGCCATGGCAGCGAGTAGGGCGCCGCGAGCCCGCGGCGTACCGCACGGACGAAAAAAACGCGCATTCCCTGAAGGGCAGCGCGTTTTTCGAACTTACTTGGACTTCTATTTACGTGTTCGTGGTGCCGGGACCGGAATCACAAGTCACATTGCATGCTGTATTTTTACTAGTATGGTGGGTGCCAAATCTATTTCATGCCCCTAAATCTGCCCCTAAAAAACTTTCCATCCCAATGTCAGAACGCTAGGAGCTATGCGGTTTGGCCAATCAAGTTGCGCGGCTTAATCAGCGCCTCGGCAGGGATACCCAGCCGAGCATGCAAGCGCCGAATCATCGGCAAGGTGAGTGGACGCGTGCCGTTTAGAATCTCGTAAACTCGGTTCAATCCGCCGATCATGGGCTGCAGGTCGCGCACGGTCAGACCTTTCTGGTCCATGGCGAACTTAATGGCGTCGATTGGGTCCGCTATCTCCCTAGGGAAGTGTTTAGCCTCATAGGCCTCGACCAGCGTCGCCAGAACATCCAGGCGATCACCTTCAGGCGTCCCCATTTTTGCCATCATGAGGACTTCAACTTCTTTCAAAGTCGCGCGGTGGTCTTCCGCCGACCGGATTGGTTTGATGTCCATAATTTATTCCTTAAACGGTTTGCGCATCGATAGCGTCGTATTGCGCATGCGTTCCCACGAACTTGACGTACACAATACCGAAGTCGTAGTTGATCCAAGTGACAATTCGGTACTTGTTGCCATGAATATTGAAAACAGTGCGACCGTCCTTCAAGATACTTGCCGTCCCGAAATCCGCCTTCACCTCGGCCGGCATGGTCCAATTTGCTTTCAGAACATGTCCATGCCACGAGAGAATCGGACCTTTCGAATCGCCATAGACTGGTTGTTCATAGAAGTCGCGAAGCGTGGAGAGGGATAACAGGCGCATGGCACAACTATAGTCCCAATATGGGACTAGCGCAAGTTTCACCGTGACTTTGTAAGACCGAATCGTTTCAGTATAACGGGATTCTCCAGCATTACCGAGCCGGTCCAGATATTTCATGTGGTGCGCAAATCGCTCCCTGCGCTGGCTTCGCGACGCCCGAGGATATTGGCGCGCGAGACCTCGTAGAGCCGGGCCAGCAAAGCTTGCTGTCAATTGGCAAACTTTGGCGGTATGGGCGTAAAAAAGCCCCTAAGCGTTTGATTTCTTAGGGGGCTTCTGGGCAACTTTAGCTAAAGTTTGCAATGTCCGTGGTGCCCGGGACCGGAAGCTAGCCCCCTGATTACATGCGGGTTTCCGGGCGGTTGGCGTAAATTTGGCGTAGCCTGGATTAATTTTTGTCCCGGTACGATTGCGCCCACGCGATGACCTCTTTGGCATTATACAGGGGCTGGGCGCGGCCTTTCGAGGTCGGCAGGCGGATCGCTTTCGGGAACCCCGGCAGGCAGGCCATTTGCTCCCGGACGGTCCCAGGCTCGCGTTTTAGGTACAGCGCGATGGTGGCAATGTCCCACAAGTCGATGGCCACCGGCAGCGCCGACGCGACGCGGGCGGCCAGCGCAACGGCGAGGCGGTCGATCAAGGTTTCTTCGTTCATGGGTACTTCCTTTCAATTGTTGGCCAAGGGCAGCGGCTCAGCGCGTGCGCGCCGCCGCAGCGGGTGCAGGTGGGGGGGGTGTAGCTCATGGCAACCGCCGGAACTCGCCAACCCACACCCAGGGGTTGGCGGCCCACGAGCCGGCGTCGTTGATGGATTCCCAAAGATCTGTATAGGCGTTCCGAGCCGATGGGTAATTCAGGCTTGACACGTCGAACCCAAGCCACCACCGACCAGGATGGCCGGGCAGTTGCTCGATTCCCTCGGCGATGGCGTCCGCCTCGCTGATGTCGTTCAGCCGCTCCACGCGCACGCTGACGATTTCCAGCAGGATGCGGCTGGTCGCGCGCGGCATGTGGATGCTCGGCTTCCAGCCAGTGAATGCGCCATCCATATCCACGCAATCCGGCTCACCGTCAGCGCGGTATTTCCATTCGATATGCCAGCTCTCGGTGCCGGCGCCCGGCATTTCTGGATGGTCGCACCAGTCATAGACTTCGCCGAACGTCTCGCGCACCCAAAGGCGGTCGCCGGGTTGACCGTAGGGGCAATTGAGCGGGTATTCCATGTTGTCAACGTTCGGACTTTCACCGTCTTCGCTGCGATATGGCCACCAGCCATCGCCGTAATCGACCAAGCAGAACGCGTCATCGCTCCGGTGTGGCTTCACGATCCGCCGCGTCTGCGTCTTGCTGTCGTCGAGGATGGCGCGCACCATGGCGCCGTTGAAAAGTATCGGACGTTCTTTCATGCTGGATCTCCTGATTTCGGCGCGCGACGTGCGCACCGGATACAAACGTCGCTGATGCCGACGAACTGGGTAATACTGCGGCGCCGCTTGCACTCGCCGCGGCAGTGACGCATCGGCGAGTAGCCGCCGACGTTTGTTTCGTTTCCGATGGCGCGGTGCAGGCGCTCGGTGAGGGCTGGATTCATTGCGGTCAATTTGCCACCCCATTTTCCCGGCACCACTTCACGGTTTTGATCTCGGCCGCCAGCATGGCGCCGACGCTGACCAGCCCGATGGCGCTATCCATTGCCACGCAGGTGGCGCGCAGGGCTTGCGCCTCGTCCGGGCTGACGCCGATCTTGTCGACGCGCTCGAAGCGGGCGAACACGTCCAGCATCGCGCGCTTGGCCCGCTCCATGAAGTCCTGCTTGCCCAGCACGCGACCGAGCGTCACGAATTGCAGGCTCAGCGCGTTGTAGCTTTCGACGCCAGGTGCGGCAATCAGCGTCTCGACGGCCGCGTGCAGGGCCAGCGCGATATCGGCGCGCGTCTCGGGCATCATCGGCACGCGTGGGGTGCGCGGCCGGTATTTCTTGCGGGGCTTGGTCATGGCGCGACTTTCGGGGCGGCGGCAAGCATGGCGCGGTAAATATGCTTGTTCCTCTTGTTATGGGAGTGGCTGCGCAGATCGTCGGTGAAGGTCGCGTCAACCATTTTCGGGGTCGGCTCCAGCGGCACCAGCGCATAGCCGGGCAGGATTACCGGCCTCGCCGCCAGCGCTGCGCGCAAGTCCGTAATTTCGCCTAGCATCGCCATTTCGATCTCGCACGACATGATCATTTCGCGGTCGGGGAGGCGTTTCTCCCACGTTTTGATGTCGGCGCTCACTTGGCGCCGCCTTTCGCTGCGAGCGCCGCGCGGGCGTAGTCCCGCGCTATGTCCTGCATTTTGCTGTTCCCACCATTTACCCAAGGAAGGTAGCGGACAAAGAGTTCGTCAAATTTTCGGTAGATCGCCTCTGCGGCAATCTCAATAGCCGCCAGCTCGTCCACTGGCGCGCTGCCGATTGTGGCTGCGGGGTCTTCGATTTCGTATTCCGCGCCGCAATGTGGGCAATTTCCGTCAGCATCTGAGCGCTGCGCTAAGGTGAAGTTTTTCTTGCTCGACCAGCAAATCAGATCAGCCATCGTCGCGTCGACCGGCTGCACGGCACGAGCAAGCGCTTCAGCCTTCAGGGCCGAGTAAGCGACGCCATCCTCCGCGCTGTCGCGGTGGAACGCCGGCGCCTGCCACTGGCGAACGTCCTTGAGCACCTGGAGCAACAGCCAGCCGTCAGCCTCGCTCAGGGTGTGATTGGCGATCGCGTTGAACGCCTCCACCGTACGGCCCATGCTGCGCTCGCCACCGGGCTGGTCGTATTGCGCCGCGCGCTGGGCCATGATCGCGGCGGCCTGCGCAAGGAATTCCGGCGCGGTTGTTGGCTGGGCGTCGGCGTCAGCCTTCGGTTCTTCGACCGGCTGCGCCGATGCTTGCAGCGCCTGAACGTCTGCGAGTACGACGAATTCGCCGGCATAGTTCAAGCGGACGCCGCCACTTCTGTCTTCTTCGTACCGTGTCAGCCCGCTCAAATCGAGCGCAGCAGGGCGGGCGGCGAGTTGCTGCTCAAGCTCGGCGATGCGCTTCAGGCCGTTGGATACTTCTGTGCCGAACGATGCTGGACGGCCCAGTGCCTTGCGTACCGCATGGTCATGCCCGGCCATGATCGCATTCGCAAACCATCCCAGCATCGTGCCGTGATCGCTGGCCGAATTCAGCCGGCAGAACTCGGTAGCCCAGACGCTGACGTCGAACGTGTCGTGCAAATTTACTGCTTTGGTATCGCTCATTTTTCGCTTTCAGTAGCCGCCGCGAACTGCGCGCAGATGCGCACGTCCTCGCCGCGGCGGTTGGTGATAGGGATGCAGGGCAGGCGGAACACCATGTAGTGGACGCCGCCGCCGGCCAGCGAGCGGTAGTTGACGCCGCGCGCGCAATGACTGCTGCTGGCCGGGTCGATGAGGTGGGCGCAGCAGCACATGGCTTAGGCCGCTTTCTGCTCGTCGCCGAACAACTCGCCCAGCGTCGCCGGCTCGGGCGCCACGACGTCCATTTCGACGGTCTGCTGGATCATTTCGCACAGGCGGCCGACGTCGTCCGTGGCCGGGTGCGCGATCACGCGGAATTGGATCAGCACCGTGCCGCCTGGCTGCGGCGTCAGGCGCAGGCCGTCGACCTTTACGTCGCCGAGCCGGATATCGCTCGGTCCGCCGATGCCGTAAGCCACGCGCGCCGAGTAGCCGGCGCCTTCCCATCCCTACTTCAAGGCGCCCATCTTCGGGAAGCTCAGCGCGGTCAGGGCGTCGGGGTCGGCTTGGTCGATCAAGTCCGGCTCGTCGTTCTTCTTGTAGAGAAAGGCGCGCAACTCTGGGTGGAAGTGGATCAGCGCTTCGCTGCCCACGGCCACCTCGCACTTGAGGTCGAACGCCGGCTTCGGCTGGTCGCCGTGCATTTCGGCACGGGCGTTGACGGAGTTGATTTTTACTTGCTGTGCTTTGATATTAAGCATGGTCGGCTTTCGGGTCGTGGGTAAAATCGATAAACGGGTGGCGGATAATTTCGTGGAAGCGCTTGGCCGCCTCCTGGTCGCGGTCGAACTCGCGACGGCTGGTCACATCGCACAGCTTGCGCACCGCGACGATTGCGTCGGACTCGTTCGCCACCTGCAGGAACCGCCAGAACAGCGGCTCCTTGCAGCGCAGCGCAAGCCAGGTGCTGATGCGCTGGCTGGTCATTACGCGGCCTGCATGGCTTGCGCCTTCTGGATGTGGTGCACCAGCGCCTGGCAGATATAGCCGAACGAGCCTTCGTGGAACAGCAACGCCGACTTGTCGCGCGCCGCCGGCTCGAAGCCCAGCTCGCGCAGGAAGTCGGCGGTCAGGTTGAAGCCCAGGCGCGCGCCGATCTGGCCGAGGCGAAGGGTCGGTGCTGTGCCGAAACTTGGCACGCTTGGATAGTGAACAGCGAAGAGGCTCGCGCCTTCCTGCTCATTGATAGCCTGGGCGGCGGGCGAAAGATCGGCGCCACCTGGCGCTGCTTGCGCCGCTTTCAGCTCCGCCTTCGCACGCGCCGTCGCCTCAGCAGCTTCTAGCGCAGCCTTGGCCTTCGCGGCTTCGCTGGCCTTGTGTGCGTCGATGCGCGCAGTCACGGCCAACTTGAAGTCGTCGTCAGGCTTCTGGATTAGCGTTTGCAGATCGGCGAACAGGAACGAGAAGTTGGTCGCGGCGAAGTCGCTGTCGATCACCGCCTCCTTGTACCAGGTAAGGCGATCGCGCACGGACTTGGCCAGCGCGTCGACGCTGATCTTGCCGTTCGCCAGCTCGGTGTCGACGGCATCCTGCAGCGTGGCGAGCGTGCGCTTGTTCTTCATGGCGCCGGCGAAGTCGCGCGCTTGGAACACCAGGCGGATCGGCGCGATCTCAAGCTCGAGCGCGGCCACGTGCTCGGCGAAGTCCAGCTTGACCTTGTTCAGGATGCCGGCCTTGAGCAACTCCTTCTTGTCCTTCACCGTGCGCGTCAGCAGCAGGCGCTTCTCGCGCAACTGGGCGCTGATGTGGTCGACCGTGCGCATCAGCTCATCGATGCTTGCGGTCTGCGCGATCGCGGCGGCCTTCGCCAGCTCCAGGCTCTTTTCCGTCTTGTCGCAGAACTTGATGGCCTCCTCTGCGTTGGCGAAGTCGTCGTCGGTCAGCAGCTCGGTCTTGATGCTGGCGATGAAGCGATCGGCCTTGGCCTTGAACATCGGCATGTTGCTGACGGTGACTTCGCCGCGGATCTGGATCGACAGGGCCGGCAGCGCCATGATCGGATCGGCGGCCGGCGCCGCCGTGTATTCCATCGGCTCGTAGGTGGTCATGTCCTTGTCGAACTGGGCCCAGCCGGCGCGGATTCGCTCCTGCCATTCCGTCGACGGCTCAACCACCATCGACACGAAGCGCTGCGACGTGCCGTCGGACACGACGAACAGCACCTTTTCCGCGCCGGTGATCATCATGATCTGCTGGCATTGCGGTTGGTGCTCGTCCGGCAGCACGTCCTCAGCCACCGATGCGGCCAGCGCCTCGTTCCATTGCTTGTGCTCGAAGGCGATATCCTCGAGCATCGTCAGGCCGTCGCAGGACGCCGACAGATTGCCGATGGAGCATGTGACCGGATACAGCTCCGTGCCGATGAGGTCCTCGGCCAACGGCCGGGCCAGCGCTTCGACCTCGTGACCGTAGTCCAAAATGTTTTCCTGCACCCAGTCGGAAAACTCCTTGGCTGTGCCGGTGGCCTTCATGTGCAGCAGCTCGGTGCGCGAGACGTTCGGCGACAGGCCCAGCATCGGCGCGGCCTCACTGGCGCCGCGCATGGTCAGGCGATATTGCTGCCAGTCGGCGCTGCCCTGCACCAGGTTGTGGATTTGCTTAGTCATTTTCGTGGCTCCAGGAGTCGATGACGGTTTTCTGCTCGTCGGTCAGCAGCTCTTTGGTTTCGATGGTGGCGATCAGCCCATCCACACTCTTTTTCTCCGACAGGATCACTTGGCGCCAGCTCGGCGACTTCGCTGCAAAACTTTCGGCGCTGCAGGTCGGAAGCTGGCCGCCGCGCGGGCTTGCGCCGGCGCCGACGTCGTCGTAGCCCTGATCCATCACCACGCCGTCCTCGTCCACGTCCTTGACCGTGACAACCTCACCGTCGAAGGTGAAGCTACGGCCGGTGTCGGCCACGGCGGCCACATCGGTGGCGCGCTGCACCTCGACTGACTTCGGCATGTACTTGAGCACCTGCAGAAGTGCCACTTTGCGGGCGTACATTTCCATGTTCTGGCCGTTGTCCTTTACTGCGTAGTGCATGGCGCCGACTTTGTTGAACTTGTTCAGGTGGCGCACGATGCGGTCCATGGTCCAGACCTCGATCACCGGGTGTTGACTGCCATTTACGCGGCCGATGGCGTAGACGTGGCTGATGTCCTTCCAGCTATCGCCGTCGCCGCCGGGGCGGTGCGTCACAAACGGCTTGTCGCCCAGCGCCCATTCGAACTCGTCGCCGCGATACACGGCGCCGGTCCAGACCGTGGCGCGGCCGGCGCGCGACACCAGGTCGACCAGACCTTGCCAGCCGGGCACGAAGGTGGCCTTGCCTTTGTAGGGGACCAGATAGCCCTGTCCGCCTACACCGATCTCCAGGCCCAACTGGGCGGCGATCACGACCGAGGCGAAGATGCTGTGCATGTCGCACTTCTGCAGGCCCGGGTTCTGACTGAACGCGGTCATCGCCAGGCGCACCATCCTGTCGGCCGTGATGTGCTTCGGCAGGGCTAGCGCGATCTGCCCCTTGTACTTGTCCATGAAATCATTCAGCGTTTTGGCCGGGCTGACGGCGACTTGATTGCTCATTTTTTTAATGTCCTTCGGGGTTAGAAACCGGTGATGTACGCGCTGATGGCGCGCTTGATGGCCTTGCGGCGGCCGAAGCCGGCGCGGCACGAAAGGCGGTACTGGGTGAAGAGGAAGCGGATCACGCGTGGCCCCGCTCGATGTCGCGGCGGCGCGCGGCCAGCGCCACCTGTTGGCGCTGCTCGCTTTGCTCCAGGTCGATCAGGTCGGCGCGCAACTGGCGCAGGCGCATCAGCGCGGCATCGGACGCGGCGATTTTGCGGGTGGCCAGCCAGAGGCGGAGGCGGCGGATCACAGCGACACCTGATCGATGTTTCCGCACGCAAAGATGACGCGCTGGCACTCCCCGATATCAAACCAGCCAACATGGCAGGCGCCGGCATCAATGCCCAGTTGCCCGGACAGCCAGGCGTATGCCCCGCTGCGGCTGAATCGCTTCTCCAGGCCGTCCTGCCAGAGCGGGTTAAACGCGTCCTTTGCGGACTTGCGCCACTCGCGCAATTCGGCATCTGCCATCGTGCCAAGCGGGATCGCTGTGAACGGGTGCAGGCCGACGTAAGCACCACATTCCAAGTCGGTGCACAGATAGGCCCAGGGCCACTCGCCGTATGCCCGGCGGTAAATCTGCTCATTGCCGACCAACTCGACCTCGGCATTGCAGTACCGGCAGCGGGTCGGTGCTGGCAGTGGGTTCTTGACGCGGGCGATCGACTTGCGTGACGGGTTCCGCGGCGTCTTGGTACCACTGGCCTTATCGAATGCGGTTCTGATATCGGAGCTCATGACGCCGCCACAATGCGCAGCGCGCCCGGATGGCACTCGGCCAGCTCGGCCATCTTGAACTCGGCCACGGCGCGGCGCATTGCCCCGCCGATGTTCGTCCAGTCGTCGCCCATCTCCATCTGGATCTGGACCAGGTCGTTTTCATTCGCGGCCGGCGCCGAGTTCTCGATGGCCAGCAGTTGCTGAATCCGGCCCTCGATCTGCGTGCACTTCGCGGTGGCTTCGGCGCGGATGCTCTTGGCCTGCTCGTGCAGCGTGGCGATCTTGGCGTCGACCAAGGCGCGCTCACCCAGCAGATCAAGCGTGACCTCGGCGGTTCCGACCAGCGTCCAGCCGGCGCCAAACATTTCAGGCGCGTAGTGCAAGCCGGCGGCGCCTTTCAGCGTGCGCAACTGCTCGGGCGTGTCAATGCTGAATTCGCTCAGCCACGCCTTGGTGGTAAAGGTGATTTTCATTTGGCCACCTGCGCGGCTTGAACTGCGTCCAGGGCGGCGGTCAGCTCGACGCCGGTCTCTGCGGCGCGGCGGCGCATCGCGGCGATGTTCAGGCCGGCCTCTTGCTTCGCGTCGGCTTCCAGCTTCTCGACTTCCTTGATCGCCTCGACCTCGGCGTCGTCGTCGATGGCCTTGTTGACTAGCGTGGCCATCAGGCTACCGGCCAGGCCGGCGTAGCCCAGGGCGACGCTTTTGACGATCTCTTCGCTGACGCCCGGCTCAACCAGCAGGCTGCCGAGGTTGTTGGCGATGTCGCGCAACATCTTGACGTCGCCGGCCTGGCACTGGGCGCGGGTGTAGTCCGCGTGCTTTTTCAGGCGCTCGACGATCATTTCTTCGCGGCGTTCCTCGTAGTCCAGTGCAGTCATCTTGCTCTCCCAGGTGTCCGGCCGGCGCGGGGTGCGCGGCGTTTCGGCATGGAAGAAGTATAGAATACTAAACGCACTGAAGTCAAGCGTTCTAAACTAAGTCGATGTAAAATTGCCTTGATCCGAATCTACGAGCGAAAAAAAGCCCCGGCTGGCGGGGCTGACTGTCTGGCGTGCGACGACGCCGAGGGAGGGGCTTCAAGTTGGCAGGCCGGCGTGAACCGGCCTGCTTCCTTAGGGCTAGAGTTTATCTATGAGTAGTTGCAAAAGTGCTGCAATCGCCCACAGATTTATCTCGACCTTTACTGCTTTGTATGTCAGCTTTATCATGGCTTACACCCTGATTTTCGCTGGCAGGCCTGCCAACTGGTTGAGGGTTGGCATTTATATCGCGCCTTTGCCCGGCGCTAGCCTCTGCACGCTGCAGCGTGTTTTGGCAGGCCGTATTGGCGTTATCCGTTGCCGGGCACCTTTACGGCTCGGATTGGATTTCTGAAGGAAACAGCCACTCTTCAGTCCTCCAAGCCTCTGCGGCTTTGATCGGCCACAGTCCGGTTATCAGCCGGATTCTTGATCCCGCGCCAACACGGGCGGGATTATTTTGTGCGCCCAGCATGGGCGCACTCTTGTGGGTGAAAGTCCCGCCGTGAGCTGACCACAGCGAACGAAGTGAAGCGCAACTGCGGAAGGGCGA